>NZ_JBSRDC010000051.1:0-33827 GCF_055145285.1 Salinivirga sp.
TACCAAGTAATCAATACAGGCTTGCTCCGATTTAAACATTTCTTCAAATTCCATTTGATCTGCCGGATATTTCATTTCGTAAAGATAAAACTTTACGGGAGATGATCAGATACCCCATTTAAAATAATTACAGTTAATCAAGTTTTAAAACTGCCAGAAATGCTTTCTGAGGAACTTCTACATTACCTACCTGACGCATGCGTTTTTTACCCTTTTTCTGTTTTTCAAGCAACTTACGTTTACGGGTAATGTCACCACCATAACATTTGGCTGTTACATCTTTACGCACGGCTTTAACAGTTTCGCGGGCTATGATTTTTGCACCAATGGCAGCTTGTATGGCTACATCAAATTGCTGGCGTGGAATAAGTTCTTTTAGCTTAACACACATTTTACGTCCCAAATCATAGGCGTTGTCAACGTGTATCAGTGTCGAGAGGGCATCAACGCTTTCTCCGTTCAACAAAATATCGAGTTTTACCAGTTTGGCTTCACGGTATTCGCTAGTCTGGTAGTCGAAAGAGGCATATCCTCTTGATGCACTTTTCAACTTATCATAAAAGTCAAAAACTATTTCGGCCAGTGGCATTTGGAAAGTAATTTCCACACGATTTCCGGTGAGAAATATCTGGTTTTTTAATTCTCCACGTTTGTCAATGCAAAGCGACATTATGGGGCCAATATAATCAGCATCGGTAATTATTTGAGCAGTAATGAAGGGTTCTTCGATATTTTCTATAGCTGTAGCTTCAGGCAGGCCTGATGGGTTGTGTACTTCGTAAACCTCTCCATTTTTTGTATATACATTGTAAGACACATTCGGAACTGTGGTGATTACATCCATATCGAATTCGCGGTCGAGGCGTTCCTGTATAATTTCCATGTGCAACAGCCCAAGAAACCCGCAACGGAATCCAAACCCTAGTGCAGCAGACGATTCAGGCTCAAAAGTAAGCGAGGCATCGTTTAACTGCAATTTTTCAATCGAGGCTCTTAAATCCTCGTAGTCGTCGGCATCTACCGGATAAATGCCTGCAAAAACCATAGGTTTGACATCCTCAAATCCTGAAATGGCTTTATCGCATGGGTTGGCTACATGTGTAATGGTATCACCAACTTTTACTTCTTTAGAGGTTTTTATACCACTGATAATGTATCCTACATCTCCTGCACTTAATTCTTTGGTGGGTTTCATACCCATGCCCAGGATACCAATTTCATCAGCATGATATTCGTGCCCGGTATTTACAAATTTTACCTTTTCTCCTTTGCGCAATGTACCATTGATAATTTTAAAATAGGCTATAATACCACGGTATGAATTGAAAACTGAATCGAAAATAAGACACTGAAGTGGTGCTTTTTCATCACCCACAGGATGAGGCACTTTTTCAATAATAGCTTCCAGAATTTGATCAATATTTTGGCCTGTTTTGCCTGAAGCTTCAATAATATCTTCGCGGTCGCAACCTACCATGTCCACAATCTGATCTTTTACCTCATCTATCATTGCATTGGGCAGGTCTATTTTATTGACTACTGGTATAATTTCCAAATCGTGTTCTATTGCCATGTAGAGATTCGAAATAGTTTGTGCCTGTATGCCTTGTGTGGCATCTACAATAAGCAGAGCTCCTTCACATGCAGCAATAGAGCGGGACACTTCATAACTAAAATCTACGTGTCCGGGAGTATCAATAAGGTTGAGTTTGTAATCTATACCATTTTTTTCATAACGCATTTGTATAGCATGACTTTTAATGGTAATGCCCCGTTCCCGCTCCAAATCCATATCATCAAGCATTTGATCCTGGTAGTCGCGTTCATCAACTGTTCTGGTTAACTGCAGCATGCGGTCTGCCAGGGTGCTTTTCCCATGGTCGATGTGCGCTATAATGCTAAAATTGCGAATCTTTTCCATATTATCGGCTGTTAAATCGGCCTGTTTGAAAATTTTGTAAATCGTACAAAGATATTCCTATTTGTCGACATACAAAAAACTAACACACTTCTGGATAATTTGTGCTGTTTACTGTAAAATAATGAGTAGGTTAAAACGTTTTTTTAAAGATGTTTTCCCAAATTGTAAAGAAGCGAATATTATATTTGTAGATAGATAGGATAAAAATCCGTAAATTCGCTGTTTTTAAACGTATCAAAGATGGAACGTAAATCGATATTAGTTACCTGGGATTTTACAGAGGTCTCGGAATACGCCTTACAACATGCTATTCGTATTGCCAAAATTGTTGATAATGACATCACATTGATTCATATTGTAAAAAACGAAAAAGAATCGGCTGATGCTACCAAAAAACTGGACGAAGTAGCTTTTACTACAGACATTAAATATGGTATTAGACCTTCAGCGATTGTTAAAGAAGGTAATATTTTTCACACCATCAGCGATGTGGCCGCTGAAATAGAAGCCAACATGGTTATTATGGGAACCCATGGGATGCATGGAATGCAAAGGCTTACGGGAAGCTGGGCACTTAAAGTTATTGCAGGTTCTTTTGTTCCATTTGTTGTAGTCCAATCACCGCCCAGTGAGAGCCCTTTTAATAAAATTGTGGTGCCTATAAATTTTAAAAATGAAAATAAGGAACAGATACCCTGGGTTATTTATTTAGCACGTTATTACCGAAGCAAAATTCTTTTCTTCAAAGACAGTATCACCGATAACCATTTGAGTATGCGAACAAACCGGAACCTATTGTTCGCTAAAAAAATGCTCGGTCAGTATAATATTAACTATGAAATACTTGAAAACCGGTCTAAAGAAAAGTTTGCAGATGCTACAATTTCATTTGCCAAAAAGCAGCAGGCTGACCTTATTGTAGTAATGACAACCAAGAATATTGGATTTAAAGATTATATGATGAGTGCTAATGAGCAATATATTATTGCCAATAGCGCCAAAATTCCTGTTATGTGTATTAATCCCAGAGAGGATTTACGTAAATATGGTGGGTTCAGCGGAATCTGATATTTGAAAATTTTTTGAAATGCTCAATCCGGGCACTATTTCCTACGATCATGTTTCAGTTGATGGACAAGTGCACAAAGCTGCTGCGCCGCCCATTATTTCTGCCAGCAGGGCTACAGATATCCCTGCGTTTTATGGCGATTGGTTTTTGAAGCAATTAAAGCATGGCTATGTAAAACGGATAAATCCATTCTCCGGCAAACCTTATTTCATTAGTCTGAAAAACGCTGCTGCTTTTGTTTTTTGGTCTAAAAATCCCGAACCTTTTTTCCCGGTCCTGAAAAATTTCCAAAAAGATTTTTACCTACAGTTTACACTTAATAACTATGACAACACCGGGCTGGAGCCGAATGTGCCGGAACTGAAACAACGCCTCGAAACTTTTAAACAGTTGGCTGGGGCCTATGGCCCTGAACGCGTTTTGTGGCGTTTTGATCCCATTATGATTTTACCGCACATGCCTGCAGATTCGGTCATAAATCGTATAGAAGCTGTAGCCAATATGTTGATGGGGTATACACAGCGCCTAACCATCAGTTTTCTGACGTTAAAGTCATACCGGGCTGCCCGGCAAAGATTAGCCCAAAAATATCCCGAAATTGCAAAATATCCTGAAACAGCTATCCCTACAGGCAGCAATCGCGAGCAAATATTGGAATACCTTCAGAATTTGCAAATCAGGTGGCAGCAAAAAGATCCTGATTTTTCAATTCAGGCATGTGCCATGCCCGACGATTTCTCTAATTATAGTATAAAACCTGCCCGATGCATAGACGATAGCCTGTTGGTTCGCCTTTTTCCCAAAAATGAACCATTAATGACTTTTCTGGGGAAGACTGATTTGTACGGAAGCAGAACAAAATTACCCGACGATAAAGGTCAGCGTAAGCATTGCCATTGTGTCCCTTCAAAAGATATAGGAGCCTATAATACCTGCAAACATGCTTGTTTGTATTGTTATGCAAATAAGTTTTAATCAGATTGACGGCTAAGAAAAAAAGCTGCCAGTTCCAAATCGGCCGGTTTAGTGATTTTAATATTTTCTTCTGCGCCTTCGGTAAGAAAAATCTGATAACCCAATTGCTCTACTACTGAAGCATCATCAGTAAATTCGGGCATAAAATTCTGTTCGTATGCTTTCATAATCCATGACTGTCTGAATACCTGGGGTGTTTGCACCCGGTAAAGGTCCTGGCGGTTCATAGGCTCGTTTTGCTGGAAGTTACCTTTTCTCAAGGAGTCTGAAACCGGAATAACCGGAACACATGATCCGTGGCGGGCAGCCGTATCAAAGCATTTTTTTATAAGTTTTGTTGGTACCAGTGGACGCACCCCATCCTGTACACCTATAATCTCGCAGTCAGCAACTTCTACCAATCCGTTCTTTACAGAATAAAACCGTTCACTACCGCCTGTAGCCAGCTTATGCGGAATGGTAAAATCGTGTTTTTCACATAGGTTTTTCCATGTTTCATGATGGTTTTCAGGGAGTACCACTACAATCTCAATATTTTCAATGGCTTTCGAAAACCGATTCACTGTATGCATTAAAACGGGCCAGTGATTTAAAGTGAGAAATTGCTTTGGTATGTCAGTGCCAAAACGGTTTCCACTGCCGGCGGCAACAATGACTATACCCGTTTTTGAGGAGATGGTTTTTAGCATATGGCAATATTATACTTAAATTTACAAAACTAACTATTTTTGTAGTTGTTTACCTGTTTTTAATGTTCAAACCAATTTTCTTATGGAATCAATCATCCCATTTCTCAAAGAGCTCACCCGGAACAATAACCGGGAGTGGTTTAAAGGGCAAAAAAACCGTTATGAGCAAAGCCGAAAAGAATTTGAACTGTTTTTGGAAAGTATAATAGCCGGAATAGGCACATTCGATAGCCAGGTAGCAGGATTAGTTGCAAAAGATGCCATGTTCAGAATATACCGGGATGTGCGTTTTTCAAAAGATAAAAGACCATACAAAACACATTATGGAGCTTATATTGCTGAAAATGGACGTAAAGGTTCAAAAGCAGGCTATTATTTACATATTGAACCTGGCAACTGCTTTCTTGGTGGTGGCTTATTCCGGCCTGAGACAGAACAATTGAAAAAGGTACGTCAGCAAATTGATTATGATGCTGCCAGTTTGCGGCAAATTTTAAATGAAGCGGAATTTAGAAATGTATTTGGCGGGTTACAAGGCAGGCAACTTAAAACAGCTCCGCGCGACTATCCAAAAGATCACCCTGATATCGACCTGTTACGATACAAAGATTTTTTGGCTACCCATTTTTTTGACGACAAGATTATCGCTGATGGCGATGCTCAATATGCTGTAGACCATTTTAAAGTTATGAAACCTTTTGTTGACTATCTGAATGATGCCCTACTTTTCGAAGATGAGGAGCCGAAGGTAAATTTTTAAGTTTAACGGGAGTTTTACAGTAATAAATTGACCTAAAACGCGGCCATCAGCAGGTCAATATCGCGACTATCGATTCCAAATCTTCTGCCGATGCGTTCTTTTGTAAGGATACCATTGTAAAGATATATTCCGTTTCTGATGCCTTTGTGTTCTCTAATGAGCTGACTAAGTGGACCACATTCCCCAATATCAATGAGCAAAGGGCCAAAAATGTTACTCAGAGCGTAGGAGGCTGTTCGCGAAACCCTTGATGGAATATTAGGAACACAATAATGTATCACATTGTATTTTTTGTATGTGGGTTGCTTATGCGTAGAAACCTGTGAGGTTTCGAAACACCCACCATGATCTACCCCGATATCAATAATTACAGAGTTGGGTTTCATGCTCATGACGGCCTCTTCGCTTACCAAAAAGGGCACATCTTCTTCCATGGGTAAAGCACCAATAACCACATCTGCAGTTTTGAGCGCTTTTTTTACAACACGTGGCTGTATGATGCTCGTAAATACTTGCTGCCCCAAATCACGCTGCAATTGTCGCAAACGTGCAATTGACTGGTCGTAAACCTTTACTGTGGCGCCAAGGCCAAGGGCAGTACGTACTGCAAATTCTCCGGCTGTGGTTGCCCCGAGCACAACGATGTCCGTAGGGCTTACTCCTGAAATACCTCCCAGCATTTCACCTTTGCCATTGTTCACATTACTTAAATATTCGGCTGCAATTAATATGGAAGTACTCCCTGATATTTCACTCATGCTTTCAGTAATAGGGAAAACCTGATTGCTTTGGTCCTTTATAAACTCATAAGCCAGTGCCGTTACCTTTTTTTGCTGTAGTAAATTGAAATATTCCTTATCCTGTGTGCTAATTTGTAAAGAAGAAATAATTAACTGTTTCCCTTTTAGTAAATTAATTTCTTTTTTGCTCAATGGTGCTACCTTGATTATTAAGTCGGCCTGAAAAACATCTTTGGCAGACTTGACAATTTCGCCACCTAATTCACTATACTCATGGTCTTTAAAGTTGGCTTGCAATCCCGCATCTTTTTCAATGATCACTCTATGGTCATGTTTTACCAAAAGTTCAACTGCGTGGGGGGCAAGCGCTACGCGGTTTTCGTTGGGCGAAGATTCTTTTGGGACACCTATAACTAAATTCTTACGCCTTTTTTTCTGTTCCAGTTTTTCCTCCTGGGGCATCAGGGCGTTTTTTTCAAAGGATACTTTATTGGAGAAATTTTTTGAATCTTCCATATTTTGAAGTTATTTGACAGTTAAAAGTAGTATTTTCGTATAAACTTTGAAAGACATAACTATGGAAACATATTGCAGGTAAATTTTTTCGATAGACAAATTAACTTTAGTATAAAACAATAAATAAAATGATTCGAAAAGCTATTTTGTTCATTATACTCATTTTTCACTTTTTGGTTTCCAATTCTCAGGTAATTATTCCCAAGGAAAGAGGAAGTCATGAAGAACCTGTATATGCGAAACATTATTTCGCCTTAAGGCTTGTTCCCACTGCACAAAGCAATGCTGTTACCTATATTCTTTATTCTTTTTTTTATGATTCTACAAAAAATTATCAAATTATAACCAAACATGAATTCATGAGCCAGTTTTCCGGAAACAATAAATCAAAAGCCAATCCTAAAGGCAAGAATTTATTTAACGAATACAAAATAGATCCCATGGTTTTTGAGTATCTGTGGAAAGTCCGGTATCCTGAATATCCATTTGGTAAAGAGAAAATTCCCGGGTGGGCAGGAGGAAATTTTATACCCAACGAATCACAAATGAAGATGTTAAAGCCTTTTGGTGTTAGTCACCCGGCAGATATGATTTATGGCGATAGTTTAATTTCATTTCTCAGGGCAGTTTCTGATGCCGGCTGGGTGAATCGGTATAAAGCACGATAATTGAAATGATTTTATTTATAAAAAAAATTATATGATTTTTGCTTTGATTAAGCACCACTATTGCCCATTTTCTTAATTTATAAGTTTGTAATCAGAAAATTATCAACAATTATTTGTTCATAAAATTGCATCTTTTGATAAAGGATTGTATTTTTGCGGCTCTAAAATTGTTGTAAAGAAATAATTGTGTAATCAAAACAGGAGGATAGAGTGGATACATTAAGTTACAAAACAGTATCGGCCAACCGCGAAACCGTTAATAAAGAGTGGGTTGTAGTTGATGCTGAGAACCAATCGTTGGGAAGGCTTGCCTCTGCAGTAGCCAAAATGCTACGCGGAAAGCATAAGCCAGAGTACACTCCACACGTAGACTGCGGGGACAATATTGTTGTTTTAAATGCTGAAAAAGTAGCACTTACAGGCAACAAATGGACACAGAAACGCTATATTCGTTATAGTGGTTATCCCGGTGGGCAAAGTGAATTAAATGCAAAGCAAATGATGGCCAAAAACCCGAAATCTTTGGTAGAGAATGCTGTAAAAGGTATGCTCCCCAAGAGTCGTCTTGGTCGCAAATTGATGAAAAATTTGTATGTGTACGCAGGTACTGAGCATAAACATGAAGCTCAAAAACCTAAAGAAATTAATCTAAATTCAATTAAACTTTAAGTATGGAAGTTGTAAAAACAGTTGGACGGAGAAAATCTGCAATTGCACGTGCATATTTGAGCGAAGGAAATGGTAAAATCACTGTTAATAAGCGTGATTACAAAGATTTCTTCACTACACAAAATATGCAGTATTTGGTCGAGCAGCCACTGCGCGAACTCGACAAAATGGGTACTTATGATATTAAAGTAACCATGAGTGGTGGTGGTGTATTTGGTCAGGCAGAAGCACTGCGTTTGGCCATTGCCCGTGCACTGGTAGAGATTAATCCAGAAGACAAAAAACAATTGAAAGATCAAGGTTTCATGTTGCGTGATCCACGTGAAGTTGAACGTAAGAAACCCGGTCAGAAAAAGGCACGCAAAAAATTCCAGTTCTCAAAACGTTAATCTATATCGATTTGATAACTCAAGTTTAGCATCTAAATTAATAAGACCTCTGTGGATGAGTTACTTATTAATTGCCTTAAAAAAGAACGTGAACTTGTAATTAAAAAGAAATTATGCCAAAAACACAATTTAACGATTTACTCGAAGCAGGTGCACATTTTGGACACCTCAAAAGAAAATGGAATCCCAATATGGCTCCTTACATCTTTATGGAGCGCAACGGAATTCACATCATAGACCTACATAAAACTGTAGTAAAACTTGATGAAGCGACTAATGCATTGAGACAAATTGCTAAGTCAGGTCGCAAAATTTTATTTGTTGCTACTAAAAAACAAGCCAAAGAGATTGTAACAGAAAAAGTACAAGCTACAGGAATGCCATTCATTACAGAGCGTTGGTCAGGTGGAATGTTAACCAACTTCCCAACCATTCGCCGTGCTGTAAAAAGAATGAATTCTTTGGCAAAAATGGAGAAAGACGGAACTTTCGATCATATCTCTAAAAGAGAGCGCCTACAAGTTAGCCGCCAGAGAGCTAAGATGGAAAAAACCCTTGGATCGATTTCGGATCTTAACCGTCTGCCTGCAGCCATGTTTGTTGTGGATATTCAAAAAGAAAATATTGCTGTGGCCGAAGCCCGCAGATTGAACATCCCGGTATTTGCAATTGTAGATACCAACTCTAATCCAAACCTCGTTGATTACGCTATCCCGGCAAACGACGATGCAGCTAAATCCATTTCTGTAATTCTTGAGGAAGTAACTGGCGCCATTAAAGAAGGACTGAATGAGCGCAAGGCTGAAAGAGAAAAAGAAGGCCCTGCTAAAGAGAAAAAGCAAGCCAAAAAACAGGATCCCACAGCCAAAAAAACCAGAGCTCGGAAAGAACCTGCCAAAGCTGAAGCCGGAACTAAAGCAGAACCAGAAGCGCAAGCAAAATCAGAAGAACCTAAAGCCGACGTAAAAGAAAATACAGAAGCTAAAAAGGAAACTAAAAGTACCGAGCAAGAGAAAAAATCAGAATAATTAATCTTTAAAATATTTGAACATGGCTATTAAAGCTGCAGATGTTGCAAAACTTCGTAAAATGACCGGTGCAGGAATGATGGATTGCAAAAAAGCCCTTGAAGAAACAAACGGTGATTTCGATGGTGCAGTAAAAATTATACGTGAGCGTGGTCAGGAAGTGGCCAAAAAACGTTCAGACCGGGAAGCCTCAGAAGGTGTTGTGCTAGCAAAAATTTCTGATGATAAGAAAAAAGGCGCTATTGTTGTTCTAAATTGCGAAACCGATTTCGTAGCCAAAAACGACGATTTTGTTAAATTTGCTTCAGAAATTCTTGACAAAGCAATTGAAGAAGCACCCGCTGATCTCGAGGCACTTAAAGCCTTGAATATTGGTGATACCACTATTGGTGAGAAAGTTACTGAGCAAATTGGTATCATAGGCGAAAAAATCGAATTATCATATTACGCATTTGCACAAGCTGAAGAGCTTACCGCATACATTCACCCAGGAAATAAATTAGCCTCATTGGTTGGTTTCGATAAGCAAGTGGGAGAAGAACTTGGTAAAGACGTAGCGATGCAGGTTGCTGCAATGGCTCCGGTTGCAATAGATAAAGATGGAGTTAAGCAAGATGTGATCGACCAGGAAATGGAGATCTACAAAGAAAAAGCTCGCCAGGAAGGCAAACCAGAAGAAATGCTTGATAAAATTGCTCAGGGTCGCCTGAATAAATTCTTCAAAGAAAGCACACTCCTTAACCAGGAATTTGTTAAAGAGGGTAAAAAATCTGTTGGAGATTATATTAAAGAAAATACCGGTGATGCTAAGGTAGTTGCTATGGAGCGCTACACACTTAACGCATAATTAGTATATTCCTACATAAATTAAAGGTTGTGTTCTGAAAAAAGTACTTTTTTTCAACACAACCTTTTTTGTATCTTCACGTTGAGAAAACTGTAAATTCCTATACAACAGAAATTCTTACTTTAATATAGACACAAAGAAATATATGAAACGAATTTTATTAAAAATGAGCGGTGAATCGCTCATGGGTAAGCAAAAATCAGGCATCGATCCTGATATGCTCAACACTTTTGCCAAAGAGATAGCAGAGATAAATCAAAAACAAATTCAGGTAGCCATTGTCATCGGAGGTGGTAATATTTTTCGAGGTTTAAAAGGTGCCGCACAAGGTTTTGATCGGGTAAAAGGCGATCAGATGGGAATGATGGCGACTGTAATTAATAGTTTGGCACTGCAATCGGCATTGCAAAGCATGGATGTAAAAACCCGCGTATACACAGCCATACGCATGGAGCCTGTTGGAAATTTGTATAATCGCGACGAGGCTATAGCAGCCATGGAAAATAATGAAGTTGTTATCGTGAGCGGTGGAACCGGAAATCCCTTCTTTACAACCGATACAGCAGCTGCATTGCGTGCAGTTGAATTGAACACCGATGCACTCTTAAAAGCTACAAGAGTAGATGGCGTTTATACAGCCGACCCCGAGAAAGATCCTACGGCCACACGTTTTGATGAAATTACATTTGACGAGTGTTTGAAAAATGAATACAAAATCCTTGATTTAACGGCCTTTACCATGTGTAAAGAAAACGATATGCCGATAATTGTGTTTAATTTTCATGACAAAGGCAGCCTCAATGCGCTGATTTCCGGAAAAAAAGTTGGTACAATCGTCAGGAATTGAATATATTTAGAGTTTAAAAACGAATTTATCAGGAGCAAAAGCTGAAATGTTTTACTAAAAATATAGAACCATGAATGAAGAAGTGCAAATGTTTATAGATGATACCAAAGAACGCATGGAGAATGCTCTGAAGCATCTCGATCAGGTATTAGGAAAATTACGTGCCGGCAAAGCTTCACCCCAACTACTTGACGATGTTAAAGTTGACTATTACGGCGCTTTAACTCCACTTAGCCAGGTATCAAACATTAATACTCCCGATGGTCAAACTATTCGCGTTCAGCCCTGGGAGAAAAATATGATTCAGACCATTGAAAAAGCAATAATGAATGCTAATTTGGGATTCAACCCATCCAACAATGGTGAGGCCGTTATTATAAATGTGCCTCCGTTAACCGAAGAGCGCCGCAAGGACCTTGTTAAACAGGTGAAAAAAGAAAGTGAAGATGCAAAGGTTAGTATCCGCAATGCCCGTCGTGATGCGAACGACGAATTTAAAAAGCTGAAAAACGAGGGACTTTCAGAGGACGAAGAGAAGAGAGCAGAAGAGAAAGTGCAGGATTTAACCAATAAGTACATCGAAAAAGTTGAGGAATTAATTGAGGTCAAAGAAAAAGAAATAATGACGGTTTAATTCTGATATAAATTAAAGTCAACGGAAAGTCATTTTATGGTTTTCCGTTTTTTTTGTATACATGCATTCCTTCGGGGCAATTTTGACAAATGCTGTGCATGCTTTTTTCCGTATAAATTTGTTGCAAAAATGTTTTTCTTGCCGTGCTCCTTACAATGGCATTAAAATCTTTTAGCTTAGCCCCCAGGTTATGCTCGGCCTGTTTGTCGTAGCAGCATGGCAGGAAATTTTCATCGGCACTGACCACCATACCTGATAAGGAACGGAAACAATGGCCTTTAGGTTTTTTCATCATTTCTTTGCCAATATACCGGGTAAATCTTTTATTACGTGGCACCCAGTGTTCATGATCATTATAAATCTGCATTGTTTTGAACTTAACACTGTCGGCACCTAAAACCGTTGCCTTTTTTCTGATGGCTGCTAATTCATTTTCGTTGTATCGGTTTACAAGGGTTTGAACAATAATTTCAGGCCAAACAGATTGTCTCTCAATTCGTGCCTTTTTGAGCAGCGCAATTCCGTTCCAGACTTTTTCTGCATCTCCACCGGCCCGGTATTGTCCATAAGTTTCCTGACTGAGGCCGTCTGCTGATATAATGATACGGTTTATCCCGGAATTGACAAGTTTTTTAGCCATGTCCTTATTGATTATGGTACCATTGGTTGATAGAATTGTATAAAGTTTTTTTGAACGTGCGAAAGCGGCGATATGAAAAAATTCAGGATGAAGTAATGATTCGCCCTGAAAATACAGGTTAACCACAATACCATAGTGTGCAAAGCGTGAAATCACCTCCTTGGCAAATACCGGGGACATCATCTTTTTGGTTCGGTTTATATCTCCTAATCCAACCGGACATTGTGGGCACTTCAGGTTACAAACTGAAGAAATTTCAAGGCTCAACGCATAAGGAGGCAGCAGGGTAACTTTACTACTCCAGCTTGCTCTATAATGAGCTAAATACAGCTTTATCAGGTTAAATAACCTGCGGAGGGTAATTACACTGATGAGTGAAGAAAGCCGGTGAATATTTAACCACATTAGTGCGTTTCAAGAATCTCGAACAGCTCATTCAGGTTCGGTGTAAGTATGATTTCTGTTCTGCGGTTTTTTCTTCTTGCTTCAGGGGTATTACGGTCATCAACTGGCATGTGTTCTCCGCGACCTGCTGCAATCAACCGTTCTGGTTCAATATTGCCGTTTTCAAGCAAAATCTTCAGTATGCTGGTGGCGCGTTTTACACTTAGATCCCAGTTGTCTTTAATTTGCCCGCTGCCGTTAAACGGAACATTATCTGTGTGACCCTCAATCATAATATTTACATCTTTATTAGAGGCCAACACCCCAGCAAGCTTTTTAAGTGCTTGTTTGCCTTTAGGATCAACAGCCCATTGGCCTGATCTGAAGAGAAGTTTTTCTTCTAACGAGACATATACTTTTCCATTTTTTTGTGTAACGGTCAACCCTTGATTTTTAAAACCAAGTAAAGCATCGAGTACTTTGTTTTTCAAGGCCATTACAGCACTATCTTTAGCTTGCAGTATGCGTTCAAGTTCATTAATTCGTTTACTTTTGGCCTGCAATGTTTGCTCTTTCTCCTTTAATGATGCATCCAAAGCTGCCAGTATTGAGTTGCGTTCATCGAGCTGGGCTTGCAGCATATTAAGTTTTTCGCGTTCTTTGCTTAAACTATCCCGTAGTTCGTATAATCGGTCTTGTCTTTGCTGCAGATCTTCCCTTGCAACCTGGAGTTCAGCCATAAGTTTTCGGGTTTCCTCCTGATTACTTTTCATTAGCACATCCTGCTTTTGGGCCAGATCCTCATACATGTTTTGATATACTTTGTATTGATGTTTGTAATGCCGTGAGGTATCTATTTCATTGGCAAGCTGTTGTCTCGTACTCGAAATCTGATTTCGAAGCAATTCAAGTTCTGCTTCCATTTCAGTATTTTTAACAGTCAGTTCTTCATTTACATCCTTCAGGGAATCCCGGTCATCAACAGCTCTGCTGTGTTTATACTGCAACTCCTTTAGTTGCTTGGCCGGCACACATGACTGGGTGATGCCAAAGGCAATAAGAACAACAATGGAAACTTTTACTGATATGATTATTTTTTTCATGGATAACGGTTTTAAAATGCATATAGCGACCGAAGGTTTTGTGAATAATTATTGAACATCACAAAATTCAGGTAAAAATATGAAAAATTTAGTTTAATCCATAAGTCGTTTAAGGAATCCTTTATTTGTCTTGATTAGGTAGGAAAATCCTTTAAATTTGTATTTTTAGCACAGATTTAATTATACCGGAGTGTCATGCGGGTGAAAAAGCAAGAGAATTTAAATTTATACTCAGGCTACCAACAAGAGGTGCAACAGGATTTTACTGTTGCTGCCAAAGGGGAGTTGCCTGCTTACAATGCACTTAAGGGTGGCTACGAACCAGCAGAGCCCATTGATGAAACTTTTGCTGATCAGTTTAGATTTGAGGAACCCGCTGTAGTGAAAATGCAACTAAATGAACACATTTTTTTACCCGAATATACTTATCATAAAATTGAACAAAAACCGCTCAGTATTTTTAATCCAAATGCCGGTTTTGTAAAAACGGAGTCAAAAAAAAGTAAAGAATGGATAGCCGTTAAACAAAGCAAAAGTACAGAAAAGGGACCACACTCATTTAATGCCCTGCACGGCGGACTTACCTACCACGAAAAGGAGAAGGATTTTTTTAAAACACTCAGACCTGTTCCTATTGTAAAGCTTTCAAAAGAACAAGAAAGCTATACGCAGGAGATAAATGATATTATGCGTTTTAGCCCTGTTTCCGAAGGTCAGTTTAAAACAACTGATGCGATGATGGGTATTATTATTGGTTTTATGCTTTTTTTTCTATACCTGCGGACTGTTTTTGGCCGGCATGTGAGAACTTTTACCAGGTCAGTTTTTAACCGGGTAAGAGCGATGAATGTCTTTGAAGAAGGAAACATGGTTATTGGCCGGGTTTCTTTTTTGCTGAATTTATTTTACTTTTTTGTATTGGGCTTGCTTTTCACCCATTGGCTCGACTACAAAGGATTTGTGATTTGGGATTATGGTCAATTAAAAACATTTACTCTACTATCTGCCATTATTACTATTTTATATTTAGCCAAATGGATTTTTGCGTGGATAATAGCCCATTTTTTAAAGATTCAGGAAGAAACAAAGGCTTATTTTTTCCATATATTTGTATTTAATAAGACCTTCGCCCTTGTTATATTTCCATTTTTAATGGTTTTACCTTATATAGATGCTCAATGGGGCGCTCTAATTTTACAGGGCAGTTTTACTTTACTTGGCTTTTCCTATTTTTTACGAATAATCAGATTATTAAACTATTCCATTTCAAGAAATATTTCACTTTTCTATTTGTTTTTGTATCTTTGTGCCCTTGAAATTATTCCGATTCTGGTAATTGTCAAATTGTCCAGTGAGTGGTTGAAATTACCGGTTTTTTGAGTGTTCACAAAAACTGTTGGAAAATTGAAAATTAAGAAAATCCTAGTATCGCAGCCCAAGCCTGAGAATGACAAATCACCTTATTTTGACTTAGCGGAAAAACATAAGTTGACCATCGACTTCAGGCGATTTATTGAGGTAAAAGGAATTCCTGCCCAGGAATTCAGACAAACAAAAGTCACCATCCTTGATCACACTGCAGTAATTTTTACCAGTAGAACTGCGATTGATCATTTTTTCCGTATAGCAGAGGAAATGCGTATTACTGTACCCGATGATATGAAGTATTTCTGTATCTCAGAGGCTACAGCCTATTACCTGCAGAAATATATTGTTTACAGAAAACGCAAAATTTCTTATGGCAATGGCAAGTTTGATGATTTGTTAAAACTAATTGTAAAGAACAATAAAGAAAAGTTTTTGATTCCATTGTCAGATATTCACAAGGCAGAGATACCCAATAAACTTAAAAAGAATAAAATTAAGTTTACAAAGGCTATTTTGTATCGCACGGTAGCAGCCGACTTGAGCGATCTTTCTGATGTGAATTACGATATTCTCGTGTTTTTTAGCCCTTCTGGTATTGCATCATTATTTGAGAACTTCCCGGAATTTAAACAAAACGATACAAAAATTGCTGCATTTGGGCCTTCTACCTCAAAGGCCGTTACCGAAGCCGGGCTTGACCTTAATATTAAGGCTCCCCAGGCCAAGGCACCTTCAATGACCATGGCCCTTGATAGTTTTATAAAAGATTTTAATAAAAACGGTAGTAAATAGTTTTACCCAATACGAATAAGAGCCATATCTGATTAAGGTATGGCTTTTTTTATAATTTTGAACAAAGAATTATTCAATGCCATCAACCAGACCTAATCAGAAATTTACCCCAGGTGAGCGCCTAAAACTCAGAAAGCGTATTGAATTGTTATTCCAAAATGGAAGTGCGCTAAACGAATTCCCTGTTCAAATTGTTTATATCAAAAGCCACGAGGTGGAAGAAGCCAACATACAAGTAGCATTTTCTGTTTCGAAAAGATTATTTAAAAACGCGGTAGACCGTATTCGCATTAAACGATTGATGCGCGAAGCTTATCGCACGCAAAGCAATAGCCTGAAAGAGGTTTTAATAAATAAAAACAGCACTTTATATCTGATGTTTATCTATAAATCTGATAAAGAAGTGCCTTATCAGGAAGTAGCCGAAAAAATATTTTTACTTTTACAACGTTTGGAAAAAATTATAGCGCAAAAGTAAGGAGTTGGTCCTCAATTTGAATACTTTGTCATTATAAGAAACCTAAAATAGAAATTATGAAGAAGAAATTATACTGGATAATTCCCCTTTTTTTGCTTTTAAGCTTTGGGATTGTCACTTCAAGTTATAAGGATAACAGCTTTGAGATTGTCAAAAATATCGACATCTATACCTCATTGTTCAAAGAACTTAATGCTTATTACGTAGATGAAATTGATCCGGGAGAAGTGGTGAAAACGAGTATAGACGAAATGCTGAAATCGTTGGATCCTTATACCAATTACATTCCTGAATCAGACATAGAGGATTACAGGTTTATGACAACCGGTAATTATGGTGGAGTAGGAGCTCTTATTCGCAGGCACGATGACCGTGTTATGGTAGCAGATCCCTACGAAGGGTTTCCCGCACAGGAAGCCGGGCTGAGAGCAGGTGATGTGTTAATGAAAATCGACGATTTTGATACCAAAGGTAAAAGCTTGCAGGATGTAAGCGAAAAACTTAAAGGCCAGCCAGGTACTAAAATTAATGTGGTATTAAAACGCCCGGGGCGTGAAGATTTAATAGAAAAAGAAATTACCCGGAAAAAAATTCATGTGCCTGCTGTACCCTGGTATGGGATGCGAGATGATAGTATTGGTTACATAAGACTTTCTAATTTCACACATAAGGTCTCCGATGATGTTAAAGATGCTTTGCTGGACCTGAAAAGTCAGGGTGCTGAGGGTTACATACTCGATTTGAGAGGCAATCCGGGCGGACTACTTATGGAGGCTGTAGAAATTGTGAACCTGTTTGTGCCTAAAGGAGAACTTATCGTATCTACTAAAGGGAAAGTGAAAAAATGGAATAAAGAGTACTATGCACAAAAGGACCCAGTAATTCCCAATGTGCCTGTAGTGGCCATGGTGAATAGTGGCTCTGCATCGGCGAGTGAGATTGTTTCAGGCGCTTTGCAGGATCTGGATCGGGGAGTAATTGTCGGTAACCGAACTTTTGGCAAAGGTTTGGTGCAAACAACAAGACCGCTGAGTTACAATGCACGACTGAAGGTTACAACAGCTAAATATTATATTCCCAGTGGTCGCTGTATTCAGGCGTTGGATTATTCTAACCGAAAAGAAGATGGCAGTGTAGGTAAAGTACCCGATTCCTTAATTACCAGTTATAGTACTAAAAACGGAAGAACAGTATATGATGGCGGAGGTGTTAAACCCGATATTGATATCGAACAACCTAATTTGAGTAAAATTACCGTGAGCCTGCTCAGAAAACAATTTATTTTTGATTTTGCTACAAAATTTGCCAACAATAATGACTCTATCGGCAAACCGGCAACCTATGAAGTCTCTGATGAGACTTTTAAAGCTTTCAGGCAATTTTTGACGGATAAAACTTACGACTATAAACTGAAAAGTGAGCAAGAGCTCGATCAACTTAAACAGACCCTCAAAAAAGAAAAGTATTTAAAAATAGTTCAAAATGAAATAGCTGCTTTAAGTGAGAAACTGGAACACGACAAAGAAAAAGATCTTATCACCTTCCAGGAAGAAATAAGAGAAATGCTTAGCGAGGAAATAAGCAGCCGCTTTTATTACCAAAAAGGCAGGATTCAAACGGCCTTGCAGTACGATATGTTTTTAGATAGTGCAGTAAACATTCTCAATAATATAGAACGGTATGAGGATATTTTAACGGTAAAAGCAGAAACAGAACAAACGGAATAAACACTAATATTGAGGTTTTATTGAATAGCTGTCTGTTGATACAGGCAGCTATTTTTGTTTTGTGAGCGGCATAAATGAAACAGCCAGAATCTTGTGCGAATAGAATAAAAATTGTTGATAAAATTAAAATTTCGCAATAAATTTGATTGTTTTCCACGAAAAAATGTATATGTAACGCATTAATTCAGAGTGTTTATCAATAAAAAATGCATATTAGTCAAAGGCTTGGCGAAGAACCTTGACTTATAAACAATTTGATGTACATTCGCATAAGATAGTATTGCCAACTAAAGAATTTTGCTTATGCCATACAGACGCTTACCCAATACCGACTCAGCCCGCATCCGGGCAATGAGAAATGCTCAGGAAATTGGTGCAAGACACACACCGGCAGAATTAGCGTTTTCCCAAAGCACGCTTATGCAAATCCGCACATTTTTGCCAGTTTTTGAGCAAGCTGTGAACAATCAACGTAACTACCAGAAATCGCAGATTGAACGGAATAAGAAATTTCAGGAAGTAACCCGGAAAACGCGGCTGTACCTCTCACATTTTATTCAGGTCATGAATATGGCCGTGGCCAGAGGAGAAATGAAACCTGAAATGAGAGAAGCATACGGTTTGAAAAAAAATGATAAACGTGTTCCAGACCTGAACACCGAAAAAGAACTTATTTTGTGGGGGAAGCGCATTATTGAAGGAGAACAGTCAAGGTTAGCTTCTGGTGCAAGCCCGATAACCAATCCTACTATTGCGCGAGTAAAAGTACATTTTCAGGATTTTATGCGTGTGTGGCAAGACCAACAGCATTATCACGATATTTTCCAGAAAGCACACCAGAAAGTTGCAGACCTGCGTAAAGAAGCTGATCAACTCATCGTTGATTTGTGGAATCAGGTAGAGGCGCATTTTGAGGATGTTAAACCTGAAGAAGCGCGTGAAAAAGCCTCCCAATATGGTATAAAATACGTGTACCGGAAAAATGAAAAATTACGTCCTTTTTTGAATGTCAACTATGGTGATATCTCCTGAAGTGTTTGTGTAGGCCATACATCAGAGCTATGAGTAAAACAACACTAACTATGGCCAAAGGCCACATGTAGTATGTTGTACCAATATTATCAACAGATTTTTCTATTTGCTCCGGCGAAAGCCAAAACCACGCCAGCACACTAAGCCCGTTGTTGAAAAAATGCAATGCAATGGGTACCCACAAATTGCGACTCCACAGGTAAACCAATCCCAGCATTACACCCAAAGCTACACGGGGCAAGAATGTAAAAAACTGATAATGTAAAGCTGAGAAAACCAGTGCTGCAATTAGAACAGAAATAACTGGCCGTTGGGTTATGCGCTCAATTTCATTCTGTAACACTCCCCTAAATAACACTTCCTCTGAGATGGCGGGTAGCACAGCTATTACAAGCAAATTCATGAATAAAATGCCAACTGATTCAGTATTTAGCAGGGCTTCCATAAATTCCATGGCCCGCTCTTCTGTGCTCCTAAAGTTTTGTTCCAATGCGCTGAGCCATTCCGGCAAATTCATGGCTTCATTAATTGCAGCCAGCGCATTGATCATTGGTAACGCAATAATTACCATAAGTAAAGTGCCAAAGAATGCTTCATTTGTTATGTGGGGTTTGATTTTTAACCCTCGCTGTAATGGTTTGTCATATAGCCATATCCAGGCAATGGCCGGAAAAAGAAACATACCAATGGTTTGCATGGCCTGGAAAAACCTAACTGCCGGCATCATATCGGTATTGCCAATTTGTGTCAACAGTTCCGGCTGACTAAAGAAATTATAGTCCCAGGCAATAATTGAAATCCCGGCAGCAAGTCCTACAAAAATCAAGTTGCCTACAACCATCATGATTAATAGCATCAGCAGGCGGACAAGAAATTTTACTGCGGTGGGTCTTTTATCGTAATTCATAGAATTTAGCATTGTTTTTGTATTTTTGTAAGCTACAAAAATAGAATTTTTATTGTGATTAAGATTGGTAATACAGAATTACGAGATTATCCGGTAGTATTTGCACCCATGGAAGATGTGAGCGACCCGCCGTTTCGCTACATGTGTAAGCAATTTGGTGCTGATTTAATGTATACCGAGTTTATTGCAGCAGAAGGTTTAGTACGCGATGCAGTAAAAAGTTTAAAGAAGCTCGATATTTTTGATTATGAGCGTCCCATTGCCATTCAGATTTTTGGTCACAATATCGATTCTATGGTGCGTGCGGCACAGATGGTTGAAGAAGCCAGGCCCGACATCATTGATTTGAACTTTGGGTGTCCGGTGAAAAAAGTAGCAGCTAAAGGCGCAGGTGCAGGAATGTTGCGTGACCCTGAAAAGATGATAGAAATGACCTCGTCCATTGTAAAAGCTGTTGACACACCGGTTACAGTAAAAACGCGCCTTGGTTGGGACGATGATACAAAAATTATTACAGACCTGGCCGAACCCCTTCAGGATACCGGCATTGCTGCCCTTACGATTCATGGACGCACACGTGCGCAATTTTACCGCGGAGAGGCCGACTGGACCTTAATCAGGGAGGTGAAGCAAAACCCCAGAATACATATGCCCATCATTGGCAATGGCGACATTAAAGACCCCGTAGGAGCTAAACGCATGTTTGATGAATATGGCGTGGATGCTATCATGATCGGGCGTGCAGTGATTGGACGGCCATGGATTTTTAAGGAGATACGTCATTTTCTCGACACGGGAGAGCTTATGCCCCCGTTAACCATCGATGACCGGGTAGATATGGCCCAAATGCATTTGCAAAAATCTATAGAATGGAAAGGCGATGTATATGGAGTACTGGAAATGCGGCAGCATTTGAGTAATTATTTCAAGGGGCTCCCCAATTTTAAACCGCGTCGTTTAAAACTACTAACTACGCCTGAGCCCGAAGCGGTGAGGGAACAGATTGAAGAAATACGCAAAGTTTATAAAGATTTCTCGCTCGACAACAATCACCTTATTGACAACCACTGTGGGAAATTGGAAAAAATGTAGAGTATACGTTCTGCAAAAAAACAATTAAATTATTGGTTGACTATTCTGAGCATGCATATTGAATGTTCATCTAGATAAATGCTGCGTTATTGTTTATATGCTGCGAAATATCTTTAATAAATCTTGTTGCATCCTGATTTTTCATCAACTTTTTATTAATGAGTATGGTTACCGGCACAATATCCCGCATTTTAATTTCATAATCTATCAGGCGGGCTTTTTGAAACATGGAACTGATGCCCAATGATATGTTTTCATGGGCATTTCTCATCTTGGTATTGCTGTATTTGCCTGAGGTGCTGATATAGCTAAAAGCACCGTTTCCCATTCTTTGGTAAGCCAACTGAGGGTTTCTGATACACCTTTTCCATAATAGTTTTCTAATCATCATGGGCAGGTACAGCAAATATTTTCTTGCTTTTTGTTGCTTGTTGTGCTTAAGGAAATTGCGTTCCTGTGTAATTTGCCCTTTTGCAAAGCCTATTTCTTTCGAGATATCCTCAATAGTTTTTGATGAGGCATCGTCAATATTTACGGGTACGGAAAATAAATGGTTATCAAATTCCTTTTCCACCCACATTGCATAATTTAACTTATCCAGGCTCTTTTTGGGGTTATGATCTTCCAGGGCTGCTGAAATAAGTTTCACTATCCATGCGGTAACAGCTATGTTTTCGCCATTTTTTCTTTTTTGCTGCAGGCGATGTTTTACATCGGTCAGGTCCATTTCGAAAAGTGCAGCTATGGTGTTTGTATCAGAATTAACCAAATAGCTGTCGGCCATGGCAATGGTGTTTCCAGGGATAAATGCAAGGGAATTTGAATTATTCATACGTGAAAAAGTTCCTTTTTAGTATGCAGATTGTCAATAAAAATATGTTGTTCGTCATACTTTACGTGACTTTAAAGTAAAAGTTACCTTTGAACGAAGAAAAATGGAATATTTTATTCACAATGTTATGTGGGGGTTGACTTTTAATGGATTATCATTGATTAAATAGCAATCACCTCAAAAACAAATTTTTAGCTAAGGTTTAAAATGTTCTTTTTCTTAACTAATAAATATTGAGCAATAATCGCTCAATTTGGGTTAAAGTTATATCATTTTGTTAATTGGAATCATAAAAATGATTTTGAATCAATATAAACTAATTGAGCATTAGAATAACTTAGAACTTTTATTAACTTTTTTAGTTAATATAAATATATTTGCAGTAAAAATTTCATATAAATCAAACAAGCTTGAAAAGCAATTAGCAAAGGCAAAAGAGATGCAAAAAGAGTTCGGTACGATGGCTAAAAAGGTCAATCAGCGAATGAGAGAGATAAAAGCATCAGAGAACTTAAATGACTTAATGAAAATTCCTGCAGCTAATTGTCATGAGCTTAAAGGAAACAGAAAAGGACAATATGCAGTGGATATATCAGGAAATTATAGATTAATATTTGAACCAAATCATGATCCGATACCTTTAAAAGATGACAATAGTATTGATACCGTAAAAGTGACAGCTATTGGGATGTTAGAAAAAGAGGACTATCATTAGCCAGAAACAACAACCACAGAACAAACAAACATGAGAGAAGACATAATCATAGAACGGGAATTACTATCGCCACCGGGCGATACGATAAAGGAAACGCTTGAGACTATTAATATGTCGCAAGCGGAGTTGGCGGAGAGAATGGCATATCCGAAGGAGAAGTTAAATGACCTGATTAAAGGGAGGGAACCTTTAACCCGGAAAAATGCGTTAAAATTGGAGCGTGTTCTGGGTATACCTGTAAGTTTTTGGATGAACCGTGAAAACGAATACAGAGAAGAGCTCATGCGCATTGAAGAAATGGAAAAAGCTGAAAGGAATAAAGAATGGTTGAAACAATTTCCATTACTAGAAATGAAAAAAATGGAAATAATATCTGATACCAGAGATTATAAGGTTTTATATACAGAATTATTACAGTTTTTTTCGGTTGGCTCAACAGGAGCCTGGGAAGAGATATATTTAGATGAAGAAGTATCGGCAGCATTTAAAATTTCATTAGCACATGCACAAAGCCCCCATTCCCTTTCAGTTTGGCTAAGAATTGGAGAAATAAAAAGTGAAAAAATGAACCTTCCGGAATATGACGCTACATTGTTTAAGAAAGCGCTGGAAGAAGTTAAGTTGATCGTTAAACATCATCCAAATAATTTTACCGGCCAGCTGCAACAAAAATGTGCTAAAGCTGGGGTGGCTGTTTTGTTTACAAGGGGGTTACCTAAAGCCCCGATTAGCGGAGCCACATGGTGGAAAAGAAAGAATCCAATTATTCAATTATCCGGCCGCTATAAAACAAACGATCAATTTTGGTTTGCCTTTTATCATGAAGCAGCACATATACTAAGGCATGGCAAGCGAGCAGTATTTTTAGAAAATGTGGAGGGAACACCAAATGATTCTGAAAAAGAGAAAGAAGCAGATCAGTTTGCACAAAAAATGCTTCTCCCATCCTCCGCATTACGATCTATCAACAAAATCAAGCCAATAACAGAAACCGTAATTTTCGATTTCGCTAAAAAGTATGATACGCATCCGGGAATAATTGTGGGGCAATTGCAGCATGAACGAATCATTAGTTTTAAGCAATTAAATCACCTTAAGACTAAAATTGATTGTGTTTAAAAGTACAATAAATATTAAGCCTAGATGGGTTTATAGGAATCTATAAGTTTCTTTTCCTCATCATTAAACTCTTTTATAATTTTCAGATAATCATCAAAAAAACAAAAAAAGGCCACCAAAATAAATTGACGACCTTTGTGGGCCCACCCGGGCTTCCCGATTTCATCGGGATAAACTTCTCGCCCCAGGGTTGCAAATAAAAAAAGGAGACACTTTCCAGTATCTCCTTCCAATTGTGGGCCCACCCGGGCTCGAATCCCGTAAACCTTAAAACCTTTGGTTTTATATTAGGTTTACGAGGATGCACGAAAAAAGACAAAATCAAAGATTTTTGTTTTTTCGGCACCAGGGACCACTAGAAACAAAAAAAGGCCGCCAAAATAAATTGACGACCTTTGTGGGCCCACCCGGGCTCGAACCAGGGACCACCTGATTATGAGTCAGGTGCTCTAACCAACTGAGCTATGGGCCCGATATTATGTAAAGAACCTTTTTTGCCCATTCCGTTTCAAACTTGGGTGCTCTAATCCCGAAACAGTCAAAATTTCCAATTTTGTTTTGTTTCGAGGACCCTCGATTTTACATAAAAAAGCACAGCTTTTTGTAAAATCGGGGCCAACTGAGCTATGGGCCCGTTATTATCATGGGTGGACTCACGATTCTAAGCTAAAAAGCTTTTTGTAAAATCGGAGCCAACTGAGCCATGGGCTTAGATTTGTTGAGGAATTACTCCCGCAAATCGGATTGCAATATTACGTAAATTTTATGACACATGCAATATTTTTTCGCCACTGATTCAATGTTTTTATTAGCTTTGCCGCACAATTAATTTATGCTCATGGATATAAGATCTTATAAAAATATCATTTTTGATTTGGGAGGTGTGATAATAGACATCGATCCGGGCAAAGCCGTTGATGCTTTTGCGAAACATGTTTATAAAACCCAATCGCCTGATGGCCGGCAGCTATACAATAAAATCGTTAATGGTACCCTATTGATGGATTATGAAAAGGGTTTAATTGATGATGAGCAGTTTCGCAGTGCTTTAAACGACCGGTTAGATACTGCACTTACCAATGAAGAATTCGATCGTGCTTTCAATGCTTTGTTGCTCGATTATACACGGGAGCGCTTAAACTTGCTGAAATCCTTAAAAGAAAATCATAAGATATATTTGCTAAGCAATACCTGCCATATTCATTTTGTCCACTATAATCAATTACTGCGGGATAAATACGGGTATGAAGATCTTTCGGAGCTGTTCGACCGCATGTTTCTTTCTTTTGAAATGGGCATGCGAAAACCCGATACAAGAATTTTCAATAAGCTTATACAGGAAACCGCTATCGTCCCTAAGGAATCAGTTTTTATTGATGATAGTTTACAGAATGTGGAGGCGGCACAATCAGTTGGCCTGGGTGGCATACATAAACCACAGGAGGTAGATCTTACAACAATTTTCAAATAGGGGATTAGTGACGGCTATCTAATTTTGATTACTTCTGTTTGGGCATCGTAATTCAAAAAGTATTCTCCTTTAGATAGGTCTTTCACATCTATGGTTTTGCCATACCCTTTTCTTTTGAGTACTCCGTACATATCATAAATTTCAAAAAGAGTTTCGCCGGAAAAAGTAATTTTATCGTCGGGCCTTCTGGGTTCGTAAGTTACAGGGTCTTTTCGAGAGCGGAATGGTGTAGGTCTCGAAATATTATCCTTGCCGGTAAAATCGCGCTGACGTACCCGGTACTTGTTTAACCCGGAGTGGGTAATAACTTTGAAACTATAATTATTTTGTCCGGATTTTCCTTTTCCTTCTACTGTACCAAGGCGTACCCATTTATTCCAGCGGAATTGTTCAACATAAAAAGGCAGGGCACCCTGTTCGTTTATGGTTGTCCATTCCAGTACTTTTGTGTCACGACTTACACGCATTGACCGAATATCAAATGTGCTGCGTGGTTTTAAAACTTCCGGATTCAATACTTTAGGGGTGCAGTTTTCTTTGTGTTCAATATTGACAACTAGTTTATCTCCAATATTAAAGTCAAATACTTCTAAATCAATTTCAAATGCACTACTATTAATTTCGTCGGTGGTAACCTGATCATTTACCGTTACCTTAGAGACACAAAAACCAACTCCGCCTGCGGCAAAGGGATTCATGACATAAAGGTTTTTGCCCTGGTAGACACCTTCAAGTACAATATTTCCGCTATAGCCTAATGGGGCTATGAGCATAAAAATAATTACAAAACGAAATATTTTTTTGCACATATATGCAGTAACATTGCTTTAGAAAACAAAACTAATGCTTTTTTCAATAAATTAAAATATTAGTAGCGTTGAAAGCATATTTTTCTTTTTCAATCATCTTTTTTTGGTTTCAGGGCTTTTAAAGGCTTTATATTTTGCTATTTTTACCTTTCAAAATAAAAAAAATAGTAAATTATGAAAGGATTTAAAGCGTATGACATAAGGGGCGTTTACAACAAAGATTTCGACAGAGTAAACGCCTATAAGATTGGATTTTTTATTCCACAGCTACTCAAGGCCGATAAAGTGCTTGTTGGTAGAGATGCCCGTCTTTCTTCACCAGAAATTCATGATTATTTGATTAAAGGCATTATTGATGCCGGGGCCGATGCCTACGATGCAGGTTTGGCTACCACGCCATTGATTTATTTTGGTACGGCTCATGCCCAGTTCGATGCTTCTGTAATGATAACCGCATCGCACAATCCTGCCAAATACAACGGAATGAAGATTTCCAGAGCCAAGGCTCTCCCTGTGGGCTACGATTCCGGTTTGTCGGAGCTGGAGCAAATGGTTAAGGAAAAAGTGCATATCACAAAGGAGCGGGGTTCGATAAAAAATATTGATTTAAAAACGCCTTACCTTGAATTTTTGAAGTCTTATGTCCCGGAGTGGGATGGTTTAAATATGGTTATTGATTGTTCGAATGGCATGGCAGGCCTTTTTGTACGCGATATTTTTGGCGATCAGCCTCACTATATTTATGAAGAGATTGATGGATCGTTCCCAAATCATGAACCCAACCCACTAATTCAGGATAATGTTGCAGACCTGAAAAAGGAAGTTACAGCAAAAAAAGCCGACGCAGGAATAATTTTTGACGGCGATGGCGACCGTGTAATGTTTGTTGATGAAAAAGGGGAGTTTATTTCACCCGACTTGCTCATTGCTTTGCTTGGACATTACTTTTTAGAAGAGAAGGAACAGAAAGGACGCGTGCTTCAGGATATCAGAACTTCACAGGCTGTAAAGACCTATATAGAAAATCTTGGTGGCGAGATGCATATGTGGCGTGTAGGCCGGGCCTATGCTGCACTTAAATTAAGAGAAATTGATGGTATTTTTGGTGGAGAGCTTGCCGGGCATTACTATTTCCGCGATTTTTTTTATTCTGACAGTGGTATGCTCGCAGCAACATTAATCATGCGCATATTGAAGCAGAAAAAAGCAGAAGGATTTACGTTCTCACAGTTGGTTGAAAAAATCAGGGCTTATGAGAATTCCGGTGAAATCAACTTTAAAATTGAACGCAAAAAAGAAGCAATGGATGAGGTGAAGGATTACTTTGTGAATCAAAATGAGCCATCTGCTTTTTACGATTTTGACGGTTATCGCGTTGAATTTCCGGATTGGTGGTTTAATATCAGACCTTCGAATACCGAGCCATATCTGCGTTTACTTGTAGAGGCTACCAGTACGGAGCTTTTAGAGGAAAAAATCCAAAAAATTAAGGAGATTCTTAAGCCATACGAAAAGTAAACAATCTGAATAAAACTAAAAGCCCGGGCCATTGAATGGAACCGGGCTTTTTTTATATACAAAAAGGCTTTATTTTAATTTTTATAGCGAAACATGATTATTTAATCATATCAAATCCAGTGTAGGGTTGTAAAACCTCAGGTATTTTGATGCCTTCGGGTGTTTGGTTGTTTTCGAGCAGTGCAGCCAGTATGCGTGGCAAAGCAAGGGCGCTGCCATTGAGTGTATGGGCTGGTTGCGATTTTTTATCTCCTGCTTCACGGAAACGTAGTTTCATTCGGTTAGCCTGGTACGACTCGAAATTTGAAACTGAACTAACCTCCAGCCATTTTTTCTGGGCTGCAGAATATACTTCGAAATCGTAAGTGAGGGCCGATGTAAAACTTAAATCGCCGCCGCACAGGCGCATAATGCGATATTGCATGCCCAGCTTATTTACGAGGCCTTCTACATAAGCTACCATTTCGTCGAGTCTTTCATAACTGCGTTCCGGGTGTTCTACACAAACGATCTCTACTTTATCGAATTGGTGCAGGCGGTTCAATCCTCGCACATCTTTGCCGTAGCTGCCTGCTTCGCGGCGGAAACAAGGTGTGTATGCTGTGTATTTAATGGGAAAATCTTCTGCTTTTACAATTTCGTCGCGGAAAATGTTGGTTACCGGCACTTCTGCCGTGGGAATAAGGTAGAGATTATCTTCGGTGACGTGGTACATTTGTCCTTCTTTGTCGGGAAGCTGTCCGGTGCCAAACCCGGAATCTTCATTGACCATGAAAGGGGGCAATACTTCGTTAAATCCTGCTTTTTGGGCTTCGTCAAGGAAGAAGTTAATTAATGCACGTTGGAGGCGTGAGCCTTTGCCTTTGTACACGGGAAATCCGGCACCTGTGATTTTGTTTCCCAATTTGAAATCAATAATATCGTAGCGTTCTGCAAGGTCCCAGTGGGGTAGTGGCTTGCCTTCCAGTTTTACAGGGTCGCCTCCTGCTTTTATTTGTTCATTGTCGGCTTCACTGTTGCCGGCCGGCACTGAAACATGCGGCACATTTGGCACTTCGGTGAGTAATTTTTGCAGATGTTCCTGTACTTCATGGAGTTTGGCTTCCATGGTTTTAATATCTTCTTTCAGGTCGGCAGTTTTTCGTTTGGCTACTTCAGCTTCGTCGCGTTTACCTTCTTTAAACAGCACCCCTATCTCTTTTGAGATGGTATTCATTTGTGCCTTGCTGTTGTCCAGGTTTTTCTGCGTGTCTTTTCTGTATTGGTCGATAGAAATTATTTCTTTGATAATTTCGTCACCATCGAAATTTTTAATTTTAAGCGCTTCGATTAGGCGGTCTTTATTCTCGTTAATGAATTGCACTGAAAGCATAGATATTAGATTATGGGTTATACAAAACAAAAATCTCCCGCAAATTTACCGTTTCATTGGTAATTTACAGGAGATTTTAGTAAAAATCTTTAGAACTTATTCAGCAGGAACAACTGAAACGTATGATCTATCGTTCCTTTTCTTTCTAAATTCAACTTTACCATCAACCAATGCAAATAATGTGTGGTCTTTTCCCATACCCACATTATTGCCGGGGTTGTGTTTTGTTCCGCGCTGGCGTACTAAAATGTTACCAGCTCTGGCGCTTTGACCGCCGTAAATTTTTACCCCTAACCGCTTACTTTCGCTCTCGCGGCCGTTCCGGGTACTACCCATTCCTTTTTTGTGTGCCATGGAGAAAAGTTTTTATTGGTTAATACCTTCAATTTGAACTTTCGTAAAGAGCTGACGGTGTCCGTTCAACTTTTGATAACCTTTACGTCGTTTCTTTTTAAATACTTTTACCTTGTCGCCTTTCATGTGCTCAAGGATTTGGCCAGAAACTTTTGCGCTTTTTACTACAGGTGTTCCGACTTTAACCTGGCCGTTTTCGTCAACTAGTAAAACTTTGTCGAACTCAACCTTGTCACCTTCGTTACCGTCGAGACGGTGCACAAAGATGTTTTGGTCTTTTTCAACTTTAAACTGTTGACCGGCAATTTCTACAATCGCGTACATCTTGCTTCGGTTTTGTAGTTAATACTTGTAATTCAGGGCTGCAAAGATAGAGATAATTCTCAGTTTTCCAAAGTTTTGTTTGCCCTGAATTACAATTTTTTGTCTTTTTATATTTGTCGACCCTGAATGGCCTGTACTTTTTAGTTTTCCGCCGAATTACTTTTGTATTCGATGAGTCCTTCAGGTTGCATTATCCATATTTTTCCCATCATATGGTAGTCAGATATATTTTCAATATTATCTATGTCATGCACAATCGGATAAATATCTTTATAGAAATAGACTTTTTTCCCTTCGGGAACTCTTAAAGTAATATCAAGATCTTGAATTCGGCCTACGTATTTCAATGGGCTTTCGAAGTATTTATCCATAATCAGCAATGAGTCTTTTTGGCTAAAATGATATTCAATTTGCGTTGCAATATTTGCTGCATTTTGCCTGTCATGTCCACGGGCAATTTTTCGCATTACAAGTTCATAGTTTCCTGTTTGACTTCGTTCAACATCGAAATCGGGCTTATGATATATAACGCCTCCTTTAATCCCGGTATCGAACTTAAACCCGTCCACGTTCCTTTCAATAGCTGGTTCGTCATGATTAAGGTCAATATAGAGAACTTCACTTTGAATTGATTTGAGTTCAATAATTTCTGATGATTCTCCCATACTGCTAAAATTACTGGCAAACGAAACCGAAATGGTAATTACGGCGGCCAAAGACAATAACCATATTCCAAGTGCTGAAAGTCCGATTGCTTTGTTGTTTGTTGTAAAGTTAAAGATCATTTTTACTCCCAGGAATAAAATCATCATTACAGGAATTATTGCTAAAAGAAATAATGCAAGGGAAAAAATAATAAATGTTAGTTTATTCGAAATGAATGTCTCCATAGACGGAATAAAGAATCCTTGACTTTCAGCATCTAGATGCACCCATGGCATATCTAAAAACATAAGGTTTACAATAGCTACAATTCCCGATATTGCACTTATTAATAATCCAACTCCAATAATGATTATTATGACTTTCAGGATAAATTTTAAGACTTCACCAAGCCCGGATACTCCACTATTGATTCCCTGTCTTGTATTTTTATAGAATTCAGAGGACCTCACACTTTCGTAACTGCCACGAACTGAGTTTTTAATATTTTGAGCCGTAACGGGTTCCCCACGCATCTCCAGCTTTTGGGCCGTAGTTAAGGCTTTGGGAATAAATGCCCACAGAATAATGTAAAGCAAAACACCAACACCATAGAAAACACTAAACACAAATGTTAGAGCACGCACTATGACCGGGTCAATGCCAAAATAATAGCCAATACCTGAACATACACCACCAAGCATTTGATTGTCGGGATCACGATAAAGCTGCTTTGTTGTTTTCGATTTTTGAGGTTCTTCTTCATGTGGGTCAGAAGCTTGTTCGGCGTCAATATCTTCGGGTTCGCCCATGATTTGAATTACTTCGGTTATATCTTCCAGCGAGACGACTTCTTTTTTATCTGATAATCGATCCTGTAGTAGCTCAGCAATTCGAAGTTCGATATCATTTATGATTTCTTTTGCTTCATCATTTACCCCAAACTTGGATTTAAGTTGGGCAAAATAGTTCTTCAGTTTTTCAAAGGCATCTATATCTATATGAAAAATGATGCCGCTGATGTTTATGGTTGTTGTTTCTTTCATGTTTCCGGGTTTTTAAGGGTTATTGTTTTTGCGGGTTTTTAATTTTCTCGACTGCTCCAATTAGGTTATTCCATGAGAGATCGAGTTCATGGAGAAAATCAGCCCCTTCTTCTGTCAAAGCATAGTATTTTCTGGGTGGACCTTGTGTAGATTCTTCCCAGCGATATTTGAGAAGGCCTGCATTTTTTAATCTTGTGAGCAGGGGATAGAGCGTACCTTCAACAACAATGAGTTCAGCTTCCTTGAGCTGTTTAATGATGTCGCTGGCGTAGGCATCCTGGTTTTCGAGCATGCTGAGAATGCAATACTCCAAAACCCCTTTCCGCATCTGTGCTTTAGCATTTTCTATTTTCATAGGTTACGGGTTTAGTGCCCCGGGTGATGCGGCGTACCATAATTGGGTTTAAAAGTGGGTTTTTATCAGGACAGTATACTGTCACGGTCTTTCCAATTATTCGCATCATTGAAGGGGCGGGTCATGGTTAAGGGTTATTTTATATTCCGGTACGAAAAATATAGTATTCCAATGAACATGAACAGGAGAAAATACCCCAACGAAATCCATTCGTGCATGGTAAATATTTCACTGGAACCTCCCTGCATAATACTGGGTGAAACTTTGGCCGGCAGGGCCCATGGCCAGTAATCCACATATTTCCATCCGAGTTGCATGATGGTTCCTGCAATGGTGGCAGCAAAGCCAAAACCTATGGGTTTAATGAAGTTCTTGAAACGTATACTCAGAAGGTATTGAATGGCTACAATCCCCAGACTTGCCAAAAATGATTTGGTAATTTGCCTGATCATCATTAGCCAGGGAATAGGTTTAGACAGAAACATTGTGTCTGGAATCAGAGCGCCAAGAAGAAGACCAAAAACAGCTATAGCAAATATAAAGATGATGTGCGTAAGTGCTACGTAATAAATAATTACCAGTATTTTGGATACATAAAAAGTGGCCCGATTATATGGCAATGTGAGCACTTTTTTAAAAGCATTGGCTTTATGTTCAATTTGTACCACCAATGAAGTGACTAAAACTACATAAAGTGGTAAAAGAAATGAGGCTACGCTTTGCCAGTTGTATTTTAGAAATAAATACCACGGCATGTTACTCATTCGGTTCGATACAATTTCCGGATGACTTCTTACTACTAAAAACATTATGGCCGGTATGAGTATCCCGCCAAACACAGACAACCAGAATGCCCATGTTTTTCGTGTTTTCATATATTCTGCAGCAATTACTCCGTTTATGGATTTTAAATTTATCATAGGTTGGGTTTATTTTTCAGTTACTTGCATGAATAATTCTTCGAGGTTGTTTTTCACCTCATAGGCTTGTATAACGGGTATATTTGATTTCACCAAAGTTTGAATTAATTCTTGTTGGCCGGCTTTGGAATCGGGTTGAAATTCAGCCAGCGTTTTTTCAACTAACTTTCCCTTCCATTTGTTTTTTAACGCATCTATTGCCTTGCTGGCATCTTCGGTTTCAATTCTGAATATTTTTACTGTTTTTGTCATTGCGGCCAACTCGTCTATTTTTCCTTCAAAAATGCCTTTACCATGATGGATAATACCCACATGGGTGCACATTTTTTCAATTTCTCCCAGCAGGTGACTGGAAATAAAAATAGTTTTTCCCTGTTCACGGTTGAGCTCTACGATGAGTTCCCGGATTTCATACATGCCTTGTGGGTCAAGACCGTTGGTGGGTTCATCAAGTATAAAAAGGTCGGGGTCGGGCAGGAGTGCCCCGGCAATGCCAAGGCGCTGTTTCATTCCCATGGAATAGTTTCCCGCTTTTCGATTACGGTCTTCATGTAAGTTGACCCATTTCAATACCTCGTCGATTCTTGATTTTTTGTATCCGCCGGCTTTGCATAAGAGCTCCAAATTTTGTCTCCCGCTTAAATGCCTGTAAATAGTGGGTTCCTCAATCATAAAGGCGCTGTTTTTCAGTGCCGCAGTTCTTGATTTTTTGAGATTTTGTCCAAACAGCTCAATACTTCCCTCAGCTGGGAATAGTAATCCGGACAGCATTCTGATTGTAGTAGATTTTCCCGCTCCATTCGGGCCCAGAAAACCATAGATACTACCTTGCGGCACTTGTAAGCTAAGCTTATCAACTGCCTTTTTCTTTCCTTTGAAGTTAAAGGTAAGGTCTTGGGTTTCAATTACGGTTTGCATAAATGAAATTTAAAGATTCAAGTGCAAATATAAATTAATATGGGGTATCCGATCAACACCCGTGATTTTCGTTAATAATTTTATCATATGTTAAAGGCTCTGCAATAACAGCCTGTTCAAGTAACCGCATAAACAATAAACCTCTACTATTTGATGT
>NZ_JBSRDC010000052.1:0-83896 GCF_055145285.1 Salinivirga sp.
AACCGCGCGGAGTTTGCACGGCCAGTTCCACATCGAAAGTAGTGGTTGTATTGTTGAAATGCAGGTAAGTGTGGGTAATGGCACTGTCGCTGCCCGAAGAAGCATCGCCAAAATCCCAGCTGAGCTGCACATCCACATTGTTGGTGGGCATATGCGCAAAATCCACATCCAAAGGGTTACAGCCTGTCAGTGGAGCGGCTGTGAAGGTGGCGTCAGCCACGGGGTATACTTCAATGGGCTGCTCCGTAGTGTCTGTACAACCAGCGGCATTATCAACAACCAGTTGAATGGTATTTTGGATAATATTGTCAGTGGGATTGGTATAAGTATGTGGTGTCGGATTTGCTGCTGCATTTAAAGGAGATCCATCTCCCCAGTCCCATTCATAGTTATTTATGGCTCCATCTGATTTGTTGATAACAGATACTTCTAAATCGGCACATCCTTTAATTTTATTTGGTGTAAAACCTGCATTTATATAAGGATGTACAGTTATGTTTTGCCGGGCTGTATCCTGACATCCATTGGCTGATGCAATGATAAGCTCTACATTGAATGTTGTATCTGCTGGGCTGTAATTCTCAAATTGGTGGCTGGGATTCAGCTGGTTGTTGATCACTGTGCCATCGCCCATGAACCATTTCTGTTCAGCTATTGCGCCGGTGGATGTGTCTTGAAAGGTTACAGGTAGCGGATGACATCCAATTATTAAATTCTGCTCAAAACCTGCTTCCACTCCTGGAAAAACTCTTATGTTGAGCGCTGTGGTGTCTGTACAATTGTTTTTGTAGGCTATAAGTTTTAAAGTGTAAACTTGCTCAATTGCTGTAGTGTTATTGTATGTATGAGAACCGGGGTTGTCGGTAAAGGTTGTGTCTCCATCGCCCCATATCCATTTGTATGAATCAATTGAACCTGTTGGTGATGACAAATTAGAAGGATTAATTTCGAGCGGAGCACAACCCATATTTTGGTCTACATGAAACTGGGCGTATAATGCTGGTTCCACAGAAACAGTTTTTGTTACAGTATCTTTGCAAAAGAATGTGGGAGATTTTGTAATTAGCTGGGCGGTATAGGTTTGTATATTAATGGTCAGGTTTTGATATTGATGAACAGGTTCAAATTCCGTAGATGTGGCACCATCGCCAAATGACCATTCAAATGTGGATGTATCACCACTTGACAAATTTCGAAAAGGCACAGTCAATGGGTTACATCCGGCAGTATCTGGCTCAAAATCTGCATAAATGGCTGGGTAGACAGTGACGTCAGCGTACAGAGAATCTTTGCATCGCAGTACATTCTCAGTTAAAAGCTTTATTGGGTATGTGATGGGTGCGTTTGTTGTGTTATTGAATGTGTGGTATATTGTGTCGGGGCCTGTAGTATATTCAGGATTGTTGTCACCATCCATATCCCATTCGTAGTTAGCTACCGGGTAGTTATCTTCTGAATGATTAGTTATGGCGACATCCATTGGAGCACATCCAAGCACATCACTTAATGCAAAAGAAGCTTCAATTGGGTCAGAAACTATGATATCAACATAAGCAGAATCTCTAAGGTTGCAACCTCCTTCTACAATAACTTTATATTTTCGGTTGCTCAGGGGCGATACAATGGGGTTCTGGCTTGTGGGATCATTGATATAATAAGGTGTTGCATCAGCTGTCCATAAGTACGAGTTTCCCGAACTGGCTATCAGCTGTGTACTTTTTCCGTAGCAAAGTACTTTTGAGCCGTCGATGGTTCCAACTATGGTGGCAGCAACATCGAGTTTGTTAAAGTCGCTGAAGTAACCGTAAAAGCAGTCAGCACTACCAATTCCATTGATTATTCCCAGGTGAAATACATCATCGTTTGTGAGCACCTGTGGTGTTTGTGCGGCAACGATGGCTGAGGCATCAACCGTTCCGGCCATCCATTCATTCGGCACTATTTCAGTCCAGCCGCCAATGGGATTTATGAGACCGCCTGCACCGTTTAGCTCAAAATTATTTTCTGCCCCTTTTCTTACGAGGATATTCATATAAAATGGAAAGTTCTGAGGGCGAGTGAATACAACCTCCTGAGAACCTGTGCAAACGTCAATTTGAGGGAGGATACTTCCGCCCATCTGGCCTGCAAATCCGGATACATGAAACACAGAAACCGGGAGGTCAGCCTCTATAAGGTTAAAATTTGCTCCCAGGTTATCAATTCTAATTGGCATTTGTTCACCCGCATTAAGCACAGGGGCTTGTGGTGTTCCATTCAAGCTCACTGTTGTGCCGTTTTGAGTGGCCAGAACGTACACATACTCGGGTACTGTAGTAATTTGTCCTTTCATAACCACATAGGTCTGTCCCAGCAGACTAACCGGCACTAACTGATCAGCTACATAATCCACATCACCGCCGCAGCCATTACAATATACAGAACTCACGTCATGCACAAGGTCATCTTTGGTTTGTACCACAAGTGCTGAGTCGTTTGACCATACACGTGTTCCGGCCAGGCGGGTTCTGCGACTGATATTATAAGTTGCATTATCGCCAACACCGTATGGGACGGCTGTGAAAGTTTCACCGGTATTGAGGTTAACTGAATAAGTGGTGTTGGCGGGGATTATTACGTCTCCACCGGCAGCAAATATTAGCATGTCAACAGTTGGTCTTATGTTGACTGTTGTAGCTTGCGTGGCAAGAATGTCAATTGCACTATAAACCAGAGGGTATGCAGCTGTAAGGTAGTTGTTGAAATTGGTTTGAAATGGCACGTAAAAATTTCTTCCAACACCATTACGGCCTTTTAAGGCAATAATTTCCCTGTTTAGATTTGAACTAATTTCATAATATGCTGTAATGTTTGATGTACTGGATATCTTAAGGCCAATATTATTGATATTTCCTACTCGTGCAGGCGTTGGAGCCTGTATTTCGTTTTCTATAAGATTCAGATCATAGACGCCTGCGCCACCACCACCTGGTCTGAATTCGATCGAACGTGTATCGTTTGCAGGAATGTTTATAACTATCGGGGTAAATGCCGGGTTGGCAGGTTGCGTAATGGTTACTTCCGATGGTAAATCGTATGTTGCAATGCGTAAATAAGTGGGTTGTCCGCCACCTCCGTGTGCATCATTTACTTCAGAAGCAACAAACCAGAATTCCTGGTCTGTTTGGCCGTATGTTGTAAGGTTGATATATAGACTGATACTAATGATGAGAAATATTAACCTAAGGGTAGAAGCTGCAGGATTAGTCATAAGTCTTTGAGGCTTTAGAGTAAGTTTTTTATAATTTTACTATGTCAAATATTTTGACCAGTAATAAGTGCTTTCAACTGTTTTGTCTGTCTTTGAATTTTAAGAACTCATTAACAGGGCAATATTACTAATAATTTTTTACTTTGTGAAAATATTTAGATGAACCTAAGCATCATAATGTGAGGTGCTTTATTCTATACAATATTGAATGTGTGCTCGTTGGTATGTTATTGTCCTGAAGTAATTATTTTTATTGCGCTTTGTTTGTTTTTGATTAATTTTAAAAAATAATTGATGATTGGTTAAAACCGCACCTCCAATAAAACGTATTTATAAAAAAAAAGATATAGAATAACCCATGAGAAAGCTTGTTTATGCATTTATTGCCCTATTCGTAATTTGGACTAACCAGGTCGATGCCCAGGTATTCTTCAGTGAAGATTTTGAAGATGGAATTCCCATAACCTGGACACAACAATATCTCACTTCCACTGCATCATGGTATATTGAAAGTGGTGGTTTGAATGGTGAACATCCTGATTCTGCATTTCAGGGTAATTATAACGTTATCTTGCAGCAAGCCGGATCATCAAAAATTACCCGTCTTATCACACCAATGATAGATTTGGGAGATGTAGTTAAGGCCCAACTTCAGTTTGGGCATGCCATGACAGAATTTGTTGGGATTGATGAATTATCAGTGGAATGCCGGGTACATCCTGATAGTGTCTGGGTTGAAATTGCTTACTATGGAACAGCCGTTTCTGCGTGGGAATTTGAAGAAATTCAGATTCCTGATTCCCTCACAAGTTCTACATCAGCGATAGCTTTTAAAGGCAAAACAAATTATGGTGGTGGTATATGTATCGATATGGTAGAAGTTATTGAGGTTGGTGTTGTACCGTTACAAGTTAAAACTATTGGTGCACAAAATTTTTCATACACTACGGTTCCTTCTGGCTCTGAAAGTAATCCAATTTTACTTACAACGATTAAAGTTGTCGGTAATACAGGAAGTCTAAATTTAGAAGAAATTACCTACCAGTCATTAAACACAGATGACACCGATTTAGAAAATGGAGGTGTGTCACTTTATTATGCTAAAGATACATTACTCAGAAATGTAGAATTTGTGGCCGGTAATATGAATTTTGAACAAGGTGAAGTAACCTTTACAGATCTTACCGTTCCACTCTCTTTTGGTGATAATGTTTTTTGGTTGACCTATAATGTAAAGTCGGATATATCCCATGAGCAACATGATCATGTGTTAGATGCCAGGGTAAATATTGATGATATTATTATCGAAGGATATACCTATCCTTATGAAGTGCTGGATCCGTCCGGAAAATTGTTGCTCAAAGAATCATTATTTTATGATGATTTTGAGGGGATGGTGAATTGGAACTTACTTGAAGAATTCGAAATTGATCAACCTACCGGACTTGGTCTTACAGGGGATGGAAATCCTGATCCTGAATTTGCTGTGAGCGCTTCAAACGTGCTGGGAACCGATCTTACAGGATTGGGAGCAACCGAAGGTGCCTATGAGAATAATTTAACTGGAGCAGCTTATCAGGCCATTTCTCCTTATGTAAACGTAGATTATTTTAAAGATTTGGATGTGTTTTTTTGGCGCTGGCTCAATGTCGATTTTTTCGATGATGCCACCATTGATGTCCGGAGAAATCAATCTGGTTGGGGAAGAGTATGGATCAACAATAATTACAATAATGATAATTTCTGGCGCGTTTACGAATATGGGCTGCATGATACATTGTATTATAAAGATAGCATTCAAATGCGTTTTGCTCTGGGTCCATCCGATGAAGAAAATAATCAGAGCGGCTGGAACATAGACAATTTTGCGATTACAGGAGACTATATTGCCTACGATGTAGGTGTGTCTGCGTGGGTTTCACCCGGCGATGGTTGCGGTCATACGGAAGATGATATTGTAACAGTTCAGGTAAAAAATTATGGTGGAGAAGCTTCACCGGCTAATATCCCTGTTGAATATTCTATCGATAATGGTACTACCTGGGTTCAGGAATTATTAAATGCGTCTATTCCGGTAGGGGGTGAAACTACCTACACCTTTACAAATACTGCCAATATGTTGCTACCAGGAACTTATCAGGTGATTGCACGTACCGTATTGCCCGAAGATGAGTTTACAGCCAATAACCGAATGGATACCTTGATTCATGTAACACCTTCCTATAGCTTGCCCTATAGCCAAAGTTTTGAAGCAGGAGCAGATTATTGGATGCGTGGGGGTGAAAACAGCACCTGGGAAATAAGAAAGCCTCATCAGGCAATTTCAGGTCCTTATATCGACACTGCCTATCATGGACAGTTGTGCTGGGTTACCAATTATGAAGGTAGTTATCTTGCTAATGATTCCAGCTATATTCAAAGTCCTTGCTTTGATTTCACTACCGCAGCGGCGCCAGTGTTAGAATTTGCCATTTTTACCGACTTTCAAACAGGTATAGATGGAGCCAATGTTTGGTATTCTATAGATAATGGTGCATCGTGGGAGTTTTTAGCTGAACATCCCGATTACAGCCAAAACTGGTATACCAACAGCAATGTGACTTCATTGGAAAATCCCGGATGGGATCAATCCAACAGCGGATGGATGATAGCAAGAAATTTACTTCCGCAAGAGCTTACTGCATACCAATCTGTTAAATTCCGAATTGTAATAGAATCTGATGGAACTATTGAAAATGAGGGTGTTGCTATTGATCGCGTTCGGCTTTATGATGCACCTTACGATATTGGTTTGAGTGCACTTGTCTATCCATTAACCAGTTGTGAGCTTGGGGCGGCAATTCAACCACAAATCGAAATACAAAATACGGGAGTAAGCGCATTACCCGGTGGCTTGGAGGTGCCCATTAATTTGTATTTCAAGGAGCATTTTATACTACGCGATACATTTGAACTCACTTCACCGCTGGCTGTGAACGATACTCGTTTATTCACTTTCGATACGGCGCTTTATATGGATACTGCCGGAACTTATGCATTTGAATTTATTAATAAATACAATGAAACGCCCGGTTTTTATTCATCAAATAATGATACGCTTTATACTCAGGTTAGTGTGGAAGGAATGCCTCAATACAATCCTTTCCCCGATGTAACAGGTAAAAACAGCCCATATGTTGAACTAGATGCTGGTGCGGGATATACTTATAATTGGAGTAGTGGATATACGGGCCAGGTCTTTCAGGCCTATTCAGAAGGTATCTATTCGGTTACAGTGACCAATGGCAACGGCTGCACTGCTGTTGATTCTACAGAGGTTATTAACTCAGTAGATGATATGGAGCTTGCCCAGGTACTAACATTAATTCCCGATCAGTGTCAGAGACCTGATCCGGTGTTTATGGAGGTTGAACTCATAAATCATGGGGAAGCATTTTCAGTTGGAGATAAACTACCGGTTGCCTACCGGGTGAACCAGGAGCCTAAGGTGTTAGATACCCTTACACTATCGAGCCCTCTTGCAGTTGGAGAATCCGTACAGTTTACTTTTAATACAGGCATAGATATGAGTGCGCCTGAACAATATAATATTGCAGTTTTTAGCAATATTGACAAAGACCTCGATAAGTCTAATGATACCATTTTGTTGCAAACAAATACATGGGGGGAGCCGATAGTAGGTTTTTATGGCGATACAATTTACACTGCCCAACCCGATACCGTAGTGCTTGATGCAGGTGCCGGAATGGATGTTTACCTTTGGCAGGACAATAGCGTGAATCAAACCTTTAATGTAACCAGTGATGTATCACAATGGTATTATGTTACAATAAATGATACCTATAATTGTGGACCCACTATTGATTCAGTATTCTTGAATACGAGCGACATTGGAATTCTTAATATACAAACACCTGTAACCAACTGTGAGCACTCAAATAGCGAAACAATAACAGTGCAGGTTGAAAACCGCAGTGGTGACTATGTGAATATTGGCGAACAGTGGGTATTTGGCATTCAACTAAACGAGCAGGAGCTTGTTTATGAGGATTATACATTGAATCAAACAATTGAGCCTAATAGTTCCAGGTTTATAGACCTGAATACAACACTTGATATGGAGGATACAGGAACCTATCAGTTAACCATCTGGCTCGATAAAGCAATAGACAACAGCACAGCAAACGACACTGCAATATCTACTATAGCCACCCTGGGGTATCCTGATGTTGAATTAGGCCCTGACACAGTTTTTACTACCCGGCCCGATACACTGTTTTTTGATGCTTCTACCCAGTTTAGCTCTTATGTGTGGCACGATGGTTCAATTAATCCTTATTTTATTGCAGATCAGGACACATCATTTCTTTACAAAGTAACTGTTAGTAATGAAGATGGTTGTGGTACAGATAGTGATTCAGTACAGGTTTTTACTTATAATTTGCAGCTTGCAGAAATCATAAACCCGGAGAGTTCATGTGAATTATCCGAAAATCAGCATTTCGATTTACGAATAATCAATAGTGGCCCCGATAAACTCTATCCGGGAGAAAATATTCAGCTCGGCTACCAGGTTAATGGTAGTGAGTGGTACAGGCATAATCTATCATTAACCGATACATTATTTGCCGGTGATGATATTATTCGCAGAATAAATGAGCCATTTGACATGTCTGCGTTTATGCGCTATGACCTGGTTTCTGCAATAAGTTTTGAAAAAGATGCAACTTCTGCAAACGATACTATTATTAAAACAATTGAAACCTATGGTTACCCGCCCATAAATATCAATTATGACATTATAAACAGTACCCAGCCCGATACAATAGATCTCATTGTTACACCACCAGGTTATGTTAGTTACATGTGGCACGTGGGTATCGATAATGATACTTTACAACTCGATACTTTGAACGAACCATACTACGCCGTTACAGTATCAGATATTCATGGTTGTGCAACGATGGATACGGTGCTTGTGAATCAAAAAAATATTGGATTCCATAAATTGGTTGCACCACAATCGGCTTGTCAGCATTCACTTGATGAAAATATTACTGTACGCCTGTTAAATAGTGGAGTTGATACCATCGATGCTGGTGAATCTATAACTTTAAATATAATAAGTCCCGATGTAGCCACCGAAATTCTAAATCTTTCAGAACCACTTTACCCGGGAGATTCTATTGATTACACATTTACTCTGGGAGTTGATTTGGCTGCAGTAGGCACTTATGATATGAGTATAAATCTTGAAGCAGATTTTGATGCCACAATATCTGATAATACCCTTAATCAAGCAATAGAAACTTATGGGCCGGCTGACATTGATCTTGGAAACGAAATAACCATTAGTCAATTGCCTTATGTGCTTGATGCTGGTGACGGATATGTTTCTTATTTGTGGCACGATAATTCAACAAACCAAACTTTCACAATTGATGAGACAAATATTACCGGTACGGGATTGTATTCTGTAACGGTTACCAATAGTTTAGGTTGCGCAGGCAGCGACAGTCGCCGTGTAAACGTAAATATTTTCGATTGGGCTGCAGAATCAATCATACAGCCACAAGGAGATTGTTTTAATAGTTTTCCTGCGGTAACTGCCTTATTTAGCAATCAAAGTGGCGTTCCGGTGCGCCAGGGGCGGGCATTTTATATCAGTTATGCCCTTAACGGAGGTGCTGAAATAGAGGAAATTTTTACCCTGGAAGATAGTGTTTATCCGCAGGAAAATTACACTTATACCTTCATGCAAATACCAGCCTACGAAGAAGAAACCGCTGGAGTTTTAGAAGTTACCCTGGATAATGGCGGCGATGAAGAACCTTCCAATAATAGCGTAACCCAAACATTCACCATGCACCTCAATACTATGGCTTTTGCCAGTGATACTTTAAGGCCCGGCAGTTATCCGGCTACAATTACTGCCCCCGGAGGATATGCATCATATGAATGGAGCACTGGCGAGAGTGGGCAAACCGTTTTTGTAAGCAGTCCGGGATGGTATACTGTAACTGCTACGGACTATCAGGGCTGCGCTGCTACGGATTCCATATTTGTTACCGATCCGACGGGTATAAATGGACCGAAAAAGCAGCAACAAATCACGATTTGGCCAAATCCCGCCTCCAATACTATTTGGATCCGGTTGCATCGCGAAACCGGTGGTTGGATACATTACGAAATGATTTCTGCGTCAGGAGATGTAGTACTGATTGACGAGCAGAATATTCAAACCGGAGAAATTTTAGAAATACCAGTCAATGAATTTTCCGATGGCATATATTTGTTTCGCTTTTATGATACGGATGAGCAAGGCATTGAAAATATTATTATAGCCAGGTAATTGCTTGAAAAGTTGTTAATATCACTAACAAAGCGGCTACTCATTTTATGAATAGCCGCTTTTTATGCTCATGTTGTTTATTTATTATTTTCTTACTGTGGTAGTAGAATTACCTTGCGCTGTTGGTGTTATAAGTACATCGTTGATATTCACATGAGGAGGTCTCGATGCAATCCAAACAATTGTTTCTGCAATATCTTCAGCACGCAGGGCTTCCAATCCATCATATACTGAAGCTGCACGGTCCTCGTCGCCTTTAAACCGCACCATAGAAAATTCTGTTTCTACCAATCCGGGACTCACAGAACTAACTTTAATACCATGTTTGAGCATATCTAAGCGCATACCTTTTGTAATGGCTTCAACTGCGTGTTTGGTTGCGCAGTATACGTTGCCTTTTTCGTAAACTTCCTTACCTGCAATTGAGCTTACATTTATTATATGCCCTTTTTCACGTTCAACCATGCCGGGCATTATTTTGCGCGATATGTACAACAAACCTTTAACGTTTGTGTCAATCATTTGCTCCCAGTCATTGATGTCGCCTTCCTGTAAATGCTTCATGCCGGCAGCAAGTCCTGCATTATTTACAAGTAAATCAACGGCTTTCCATTCAGTTGGCAGGTTGTCAATGGCATCATCGACTTCTGCTCTTTCACGAATATCAAAAGTGAGGGTTAAAACCTCCACATTGCATGAAGATTTTATACGCTCAGCAAGTTTTTTAAGTCTTTCTTTACGTCGGCCTGTAATAATCACATGGTAGCCCTGACCTGCCAGTTGTGTGGCGGTTTCTTCTCCAATGCCGGCAGTGGCTCCCGTAATAAGTGCTATTTTATTCATTTTATCCATTTTATCGGGTTAGATATATAGCGAAGTTAGTAAAAAATATTTGAGCAAATACGATGTTTTCCATTCCGTGTTTTTCAATAATCTAAACATTCATTTTTGCACTTCATTAAATAGATGTTCGTTCAATGTTTTTTGTGCCTGGTTAATATGTGGAAACCATTTTTTTATCAGCTTTTCAGCTTTTTTCCAGTCAATACTCAAAAGTAGTAAACCGTATAAAAAAGGTTGTGCAGGTATTTTGTATCGCACAAGGGCTCCCAGTACAGGAGTTGTCATTCCTGCAAGGGCAAAAAGTATTAAGGTAAATGACCCTAAAAACAGCATTGCCCGTCTGTTGATTTTTCGCTTATGGAAAATGAAAGCTAAAAAAATTAAAACCATGGTAATGAGGTTTTCTATCACCGCCGGGATCATGGCCAGGTTGTGGGCTTCCAATGGATGTGGTCTGAATAGTGTGATAAACAGACCCCGAAATCCCTGCGTGATAAAATCCCAAAAATTACTTGTGAGCCGCGGGCTGTCAATATAGCTACCAACATGATTGAGCGATTGCACATAATTTATAAAATCATTTTGCTTTCTGCTGATAAGTTCCGGAATATCTGGCAATCCTGCCATGGGGAGAAGAAAAATTGCCAAAAGTAAAAATAGGTGTACACTCAAAAAAGACATCCAGTTTTTACCGGTGGCTTTGGCTAAGTAATAGCTTAAAATGGCTGGTAAAATAGCCATTAGCACATAGAATTTCGAAATGCTAAATATTGCCAGAGCTAAAATCAGTGTAATATAGGGTTTGAGTGATAACCGGTGCTTATCAATTAGAGCAAGAGCATGAAGCAGCATACCCAGTGCAAAAATTACGATGCCTTCTTTTAATAAACCGGAGCCCCAAAACAGGAGCGATGGAGGAAGGACTACCACCAAAAGTGCAACCCATTTATTGGCTTTTACTACCTGCAGAAGAAACCGAAACATGCCCACCAATCCAATAAACGAGAGAAAATTCATTATATAAGCATGAACGTATATGTTTTTGAAGGAAAACAGCATCACTAAGGCATTAAACCGAATCACCGTTTTATTATCATTAAATAAATTGTAATTGAAATCTTTTAACCAGAAATTCATCTTGTCGTAATAATGCATCAGGTGCGGCGCATCATCGCCAATTCCTGTCAGCATACTAAAATAGTCATACGGATTAATGCTCAAGGCACTAAAAAGCACTTTGCCATCAGTGAAATAGTTAAAAATATCAGCACTACCAGGAGGGTAATAATATTTATACACCAAAATTAAAGCTATCCCCATTAATGCTTTAATCGAAAAGATAATTCTTAACCCGACAGCGGATATTCCTGATTTTCTAAAAAAAGGAATTCTGGGGATTAGCCAGATGATAAATGCCAGATATGGTAACGACCAAAATATTTCCATGAATTTACCAATGAGTTGTGCCCAAAATTAAATAAATGAGGTGAATATTCAGAAAAAAACTGAAGTACATACATTTTTTACTTGCTAAGCCTGTTGTTTTAATCCGATTTGCATGCCGAAGTCCATAACTTACATTGTTTTTTGTTTAATGCATCGGTACACCTCAAAAAAATTATTAAGTTTGCGTTCATAATTTTCATACAAACGCCAAAGCAAAATGACACAAAACCAAGTCGATATAAATACCGCGAAATCGCTGGGTTTATTGCCTGAAGAGTTCGATAAAATAAAAGAAATTCTTGGAAGAGAACCCAACTTTACCGAGTTAAGTATATTTTCTGTCATGTGGTCGGAGCATGCAGCATATAAAAATTCCATCAAGTGGCTTAAAAAATTACCTAAGGAAGGAAAAGCCGTCCTGGCAGCCGCCGGTGAAGAAAACGCCGGATTGGTTGATATTGGTGGTAATATGGCTTGTGCCTTTAAGATTGAATCGCACAATCATCCATGTGCTGTTGAACCATATCAGGGCGCTGCTACAGGCGTCGGCGGTATCAATCGCGATATATTTACCATGGGGGCTCGTCCAATAGCGCAACTGAACAGCCTGCGTTTTGGTGATTTAACAATTGACCGTACCAAATGGCACATGAAAGGCGTTGTGAAAGGTATTGGAGATTATGGCAATGCATTTGGTGTCCCGGTTGTTGGTGGTGAAGTAGTTTTTGACAAAAGCTACAATACCAATCCATTGGTGAATGCTATGAGCGTTGGCGTGATGAAAAAAGGTAATGTGGTAAGTGCTAAGGCTGAAGGTGAAGGAAATCCTATTTACATTGTAGGATCCTCAACAGGTAAAGATGGTATTCATGGTGCAACATTTGCCTCAGCCGATATTACCGAAGATTCTGCTGAAGATATTCCATCGATTCAGGTCGGAGACCCTTTCCAGGAGAAATTGCTTTTGGAAGCTACCCTTGAAGTAATAGAAACAGGCGCTGTTGTTGGTATGCAGGATATGGGTGCTGCAGGAATAATTTGTTCCACAAGCGAAATGTCGGAAAAAGGCAATAGCGGTATGCGCATAGATTTGGATAAAGTACCCTTGCGTCAGCAAAATATGAATGATTGGGAAATATTGCTCTCAGAAAGTCAGGAACGCATGTTGATATGTGTAGAGAAGGGCCGTGAAAAGGAAGTAGAAGCAGTATTTGAAAAATGGGATTTGAATTGTGAGATTATAGGCGAAGTTATCAACGAAGATAGATTATATTTCAATTTTAAAGGGCAACAGGTAGCTGATGTGCCTGCTTCAGCTCTTGTGCTTGGTGGAGGAGCGCCACAATACGACCGTGAGTTCCGCGAACCGGCATATTACAAAGAGTATCTGAATTTTTCAATAGATGAAGTAACAAAGCCAAAGGATCTTAAAGTTGTGGCTGATGAACTTCTTAAACACCCCAATAATGTAAGCCGCGACTGGGTTATGCAACAATACGATTCCATGGTAGGTACTCGCAACATGACGACTAACCGGCCGTCAGATGCAGGTATTGTCAATATTAAAGGTACAAACCGGGCATTAGGCCTCACGGTGGATTGCAACGGGCGTTATGTCAAGGCCGATCCTGAAATTGGAACAGCCATAGCAGTGAGCGAAGCCGCCAGGAATTTAGTTTGTTCAGGTGCCAAACCACTGGCCATTACAAATTGTCTGAACTTTGGAAATCCATACAACCCCGAAGTATACTGGCAGTTTGTGGGAGCTATAAAAGGCATGAGTCGTGCATGTAAAAAGTTCGATACTCCTGTAACCGGTGGTAACGTTAGTTTTTACAATCAAAGTAGTGTAAGTGGCAAAGAAGTACCAGTGCATCCAACACCAACCATTGGAATGTTGGGACTTATCGAAGATAAAAATAAGTTGATGACACTTGACTTCAAGCAAAAGGGAGATATGATTTATATGTTGGGAACTTCTAAAAATGATATTGGTCAGTCTGAGTATCTTACTTCATATCATGGTATTGAAGGTAGTCCCGTACCTGATTTCAACCTCGATTTTGAATTTAAATTACAAAATGCCATCCTACAACTCGTTGACCAGAAATTAATCCAGTCGGCACATGATGTTTCCAACGGCGGGTTATACATTACCCTTGTGGAATCAGCTATTCCACGTAATCTTGGGTTCGACATTACCTCCGATGCAGAAATACGTACCGATGCATTTCTTTTTGGGGAATCCCAAAGTCGTGTAATCGTTACATGTGCTGAAAAAGATGAAACACAGTTTATTGATTTATTATTGAAACTCGATATTCCATTTTCAGCGTTAGGTCATGTCACAAAAGGAGAAATGCGTATAGATGATAAATCCTTTGGTTTTGTTGATGAAGCCCGGAAGTTGTATTCAGAAACCCTAGCATCTTATCTTGAAGACTAATAAGGTTACACCATACAAGAACCGTTTGTCGAAAAAGGAACAAGTGGCTGGCATGTTCAACCACATAGCTCCACGGTACGATTTTTTAAACCACTTTTTATCGCTTGGTATTGATCGCATATGGCGCAGAAGGGTTGTGAAAAAACTTCAGCAAAACCCACCAGTTCGCATGCTCGATGTTGCCTGTGGAACAGGTGATCTGGCCATTGCTGCAGCTAAACGAATGCCGGACATTAAAATAGATGCAGTTGATATAGCAGCCGTAATGCTCGAACGGGCCAACAGAAAAATAGACCGTCGTAAACTTGGGTTTAATGTGCATCTGAATATAGGCGATGCAGAAAACTTACAGTTCCCAAACGAACGTTTTGATGCTGTTACCTCTGCATTTGGTGTGCGCAACTTCGAAGATCTCGAAAAAGGATTGCATGAGATGCATCGGGTGCTGAAAAAAGACGGGACAATCATTATTCTGGAGTTTTCCCAACCGCGCAAAGGTTTGTTTGCAGTGTTGTTTAAGCTTTATTTTAATGCTATTTTACCACTTATCGGTAGCGTTTTTTCTGGTAATAACCGCGCATATAATTATTTACCTGAATCGGTAAATGCTTTTCCTGAAAGAAATAATTTCATTAAATTGCTTGAGCAAACAGGGTTTAAAAATTGTAATTATAAACCATTTACCTTTGGCGTAGCTTGTATGTATCAGGGAAAAAAGTAAATTCGCACAATAAATTATTGTCACAACGTTTTAAACTTTATGATTATTGTCACAACGTTTTAAACTTTATGATTAAGCGCATTAGCATATTCTTTGTTTTTGTTATCATGGTTCTTGGTGCTTATGGCCAGGAAGGCAAACATGTTTGGAATAAGCCGAATTACGATGAATACCCTTTTCATTTTGGATTTGCAGTGGGCTATAATCAGATGGACTTTAGAATTATACCACGCCAGGAATTATTGACAAGTTTTGATACCGTATACGCAGTAGAAAATAATCCGCGACCCGGATTCAATATTCACATGGTGGGCAATCTGCGTTTAGGCGAAAATTTCGATCTCCGGTTTATTCCGGGTTTGGCTTTCGGGCAGCGAGACATCAAATACACCCATGTAAATACTGTACAATCCGATACCGTATTAGAAAATCATCTGATGCAGATAGAATCTACTTTTTTAAGCTTCCCTTTATATTTTAAATACAGGGCTAAACGCCTTAATAACTGGCGTCCATATTTGCTTTTCGGAGGTAATTATGCGATTGATCTTGAGGCCAGAAAAAAGATTAAAGAAGAAGAGCGACCCAAGATACGGCTTAAGCAGCAGGATTTTTATCTGGAGGCCGGGGTTGGTATCGATTATTATTTCCCGTTCTTTAAGCTGGCAACAGAACTGCGGTTCTCTTTTGGTATGATGAATGTAATCAAAGAAGATAATACTGAGTATACACGGTTTTATGACCGACTCAACTCCCGCATGTTTACCTTGCTTATTTTTGTCGAATAAATTTATTTTTCATGGCGCATCAACTACAATTAACGCTAACACCTGAAGAGGCAGCGAATCCGGAAATTTATATAGCAAAGTTTGCCCAAAAGGCAGGTGTTAAGATGAATGATGTCATAAAATTTCAAATCGTTTCCAAATCCATTGATGCCCGCAGACCCCCTGTTAAGATTAATATGGCGGCAAAGCTTTATACTGATATTGAGGATAACGATTACATAATCCCACCATTCGAAGCCAACGATGTATCAAGAGCCCCTGAAGTAGTTATTGTAGGTGCCGGACCAGCAGGTCTCTTTGCAGCCCTTACTTTTATAGAAAAAGGCATAAAACCGGTTATTATCGAAAGAGGAAAACGTGTAGGCGAGCGTAAACGCGATGTTGCCGCCATTAGCACAAAACATTACGTCGATTCGGATTCGAATTATGCTTTTGGAGAAGGCGGGGCAGGCACATTCTCCGATGGAAAGCTTTACACCCGAAGCAAAAAACGCGGTGATATCAGACGTATATACGAATTATTGTACCTGCACGGGGCCCAGGAAGAAATTTTATACGAATCGCATCCTCATATTGGCTCTGATGTATTGGCGCAGGTTGTGGTTAATATTAGGCAAACAATACTCGATGCAGGCGGCTCAATTTTGTTTCAGCAGCGCGTAGTAGACCTTGTTGCAGAGGGCGAAGAGCTAAAAGGAGTAAAACTAAACGATGGCCGCACATTGGCAGCAAAACATATTGTGCTTGCTACAGGACATTCTGCAAGGGATGTATATGAAATGCTGCAAAGCAGAGGTATTATGCTCGAAGCAAAGGGGTTTGCTATAGGTGTTCGCCTGGAACATCCCCAGGAACTTATCAATCAGATTCAGTACCACAGCAAAAATCCCGACCCAAATTTACCACCGGCCAGTTATAAACTCGTGAAGCAAGTCGACGACCGGGGAGTATATTCATTCTGTATGTGCCCGGGTGGATTTATTGTCCCCGCAGCCACAGCCAATGACCAACTTGTTGTAAATGGTATGTCGCCCTCAAAACGTAATGGTATGTTTGCCAATTCTGGAATGGTGGTAGAGCTTAGAACAGAAGATATTCCGGGAGTTGATGCAGACCCCCTGGCAGGTATGCGATACCAGGAAAAATTAGAGAAAATGGCATTTGTAAACGGAGGTCAGGGACAAGTTGCCCCGGCTCAAGGTATGGCCGATTTTGTCAATAACCGGATTTCATCCGATATGCCTGAAAATTCTTATTTCCCGGGAATCATTTCATCGCCAATGCACTTTTGGCTACCAGAAAATGTAAGTACGAGACTTAAAATGGCTTTTAAAGCATTTGGAAAAAAAATGCACGGTTTTTTAACAAACGATGCTTTGGTTATTGGGCTCGAAAGCCGAACCTCAAGTCCTGTTCGTATTTATCGTGATAAAGATGCTTTGACATCTTTTCCATATGAAGGACTGTACCCAACTGGTGAGGGTGCCGGATATGCCGGTGGCATAGTATCAAGTGCGCTCGATGGAGTAAAAGTAGCCAGAAAAATTGCTGAAATAATATAGCCGCATTATTATATACCGATTCTGCAGATTATTAAAGCTATGCTTATCAAACCCTATTTTTGCAGCAATAATTATAAAAATTTATCATGGTGGTTAGTGTTGCTGACTATTATTGTCAGTGTTGTCATTCGTTTCCACCTGCTTGAGACTCCTTTTGAGCGGGACGAGGGCTCATATGCTTACCTTGGACAACAAATATTAGATGGTAAAATTCCGTATGTGGATTTTTTTGAGAGAAAATTTCCCGTCATCTTTTATGCCTATGCCGCACTAATTGCAATATTTGGTTATTCGCTCACCGAATTACATTTAGCTTTTACGGTTGTGAATGTGCTTACTATTATGGTTGTTTTTTTACTCGTGAAAAAACTTTTTAATCCTTTAACTGGTTGGATTTCAGCTACATCATTTGCGCTTTATTCATTGAGTCCATTTGCATCCGGGTTTACAGCGCAATCAGAACATCTGGTAATATTTTTTGTTGTTTTGGGTTTTCTAACCTTGGTACACGCGCTTAATAAACAGCATCTTTGGTTATACGTGGTCGCGGGAATTATAATGTCCACAGGGCTGTTAATTAAACAAAACGGTATAATTTTCATCTTTTTTTCGGTTATAGCACTCATTACGATATTGTTGGTGAGGCAATATCGTTACAAACAAATATTAAAGTATCTTACTTTTTATGCCATAGGCGGAATCATACCGGTTATTTTGGTAGCTGTAATTCTATTTTTCCAGGGAGCTTTCGAAGAAATGATTTATTGGACCATTCATTCTTCAGCTGATTATGTGTCATCAAGAGGGTTAGATAAGGTTTTTGCAAACATTGCCTATATGGTGCAGCGAATTAGTCAAACCCACCTTATAATGTGGATACTTTCTTTGATGGGGTTGATTCTTTTTTGGGTTTTGCGTAATCCTCTGCATTTTAAGATATTACTAACATTGTTTGTTGTGTTTTCTTTTGTCGCTGTTGCTCCCGGATTCAGGTTTTTTGGGCATTACTGGCTTTTTATTTATCCGGCTATGGCATTGCTGGTAGGTATGTTTTTTTATGCACTTTCTCATTTATTCAAAAAGGGCATTTTAATACTGCTTATTGGACTTAGTGTGGTTTTTATTTTCAATATTTTTCAAAATCGCAGTTATTATTTCGGCGATGATGTAAATCAACCTGTTAAAAAGACTTATGGTTCAGATCTGTTTCCAGCTACCAAAAAAATTGCTGATTATTTAAATGAGCAAATGGACGCAGATGATCAGTTGCTTGTTTTGGGCCTTGAGCCTCAGATATATGTCTATACAAACAAACAAGCTCCGGTACGTTTCCACTTTATGAGATTGCTGACTAAAATTAAGAATGACAGCCTATATACAGCTTATAAAGATACGATGGTGAAAAAATTGCTCGTTAATCCGCCGGACTATATTGTCTATATGGCAAATTTCATGGATGATGATTCTGCAAAAGATTTCAAGTCTGAGCTGGAGCAACTGTTAGCAAATTATGAGCAAACCGCGCTTGTAGATTTGCGCAAATGGAAAACTACCAAATATTTCATTGACAAGAACTGGGGTAATTACAAGCCCGGGAATAATCATATTGCTGTTTTAAAGAAAAAGTAATGATGTTTGTATTACCTAAGTTGAGCGGTTTGAACGTAGTGAAAACGCGCTTTACTTATCCGGCAGCTGCCGGACCGACTTAAAAATTGTTGGGTTTCACTGAATAGGTGAGGTGAAAACCTTACAATTTCTTAGTCCCCGACACTTCGTGTACGGGGCAGGTAGTGAGCGAGAACCTTTAGCGCATGACCGAAGGGAATAATCGCTCAATTTGGGTATTACTCCATTGTCCGGCGTCTGAACTCTGAAACTGTAACAGCTGTGGCAATGGCCACGTTCAGAGATTCCATGCCAGTGTCTTCGGGCGGATATGAAGGGATTTTTATTTTTTGCACGGCCATCGAACTTATTTTATCTGACAATCCCTGAGACTCATTACCTATGATAATTAAACCGTTGGAAGATAGCGATGTTTCGTAAAGATTCTGTCCCTCCAAATGAGTGGCATAAATACCAAAATCAGGAAGGTTTGTCGCTTCCTCCACCAACCTGTAAATGTCAGTATAATGAACCTTTACGCGATAGAGAGCTCCCATGGAAGACTGCACAACCTTAGGGTTAAAGCATTCGACTGTTTCGGCATTGCAAAATATATGTTGAATACCATACCAATTTGCCAGGCGTAATATAGTACCCATATTGCCCGGATACTGAATATTTTCCAATACAAGACTCAAATTATTGGCAATTGTATCCATGTCAGGCATTCTTGGTTCCGGAATTGTAGCTAAAGCAATAGCATTATTGGGGTTTTTCAGCGTGCTGATACGATCCAGTTCTTTGGGTGTAATATGTTCAACTTCTATTGAACCACGATCCAGCTCCTCAGCATTTACGGCATATACATTTTTGATTTCAAAATCAGCGTGCATTAATTCATTGACCAGTTTGTTACCTTCAACAAGAAATTCTGAATTTTCCTGTCTGAATTTTTTCTGGTGCAAACTGCGTAAATATTTGATCCTGTTCTTGTCCATAATATGAAAGCAATAGATTATGCGAATCTACACAAAAAGATTACGGCAGAATAAAATAATTAACGATATTTGGACTGTTTTACTTCTTAAATTCGTTTGTATGAGTCGCAGAACCGCTGTAAGGACTCTTTTATTGATGCTTTTTGTTTTTGCTGCAGTGCAATCGTGCCGCATCACACATCATGTGCCCGAAAATGAATTTTTGCTAAATAAAGTTCATATCAATATTGACAATAAGAAAGTTGATGAAGACGATCTTACGAACTATATACAACAGGAACCAAATCGCAGAATACTCTATTTTTTAAGGTTTCACCTTTGGGTTTATAATATTTTTAAACCACAAAATCGTGATAAAGGGATGTTTAACTATATTGCAACGGTGGTAGGCGAAGAGCCGGTTGTTTATGATCGTTTTCTCGCAGGCAAAACAACCAGGCAGTTTGAGAAGTATTTGCACAACAGAGGCTATTATAATGCACAAGTGAAGGATTCTGTTGTAAAGAACGGACAAAAACTCGACTTGTATTATATTATAGAATCCAATGAACCCTATATTATAAACTCCATCGAATATGAATTTGCCGACAGTTCTATAAGCTCATTAATTCTTAGCGATACAGCTGCTGGTTTTATTAAAAAAGGGGCCGTGTTCGATGTGAAATCCTTTCAAAAAGAACGCAATAGAATTACCCGCCAAATGAAAGAAGCTGGCTATTTTTTCTTTCGAAAAGATTTTATCTCTTTCAAGGCCGATACTACAATAATGCCTAATCGGGTAAGCGTGGTATGTCAGATCGATGAATTTGTGCGCAAGACAGAGGATGGTAAAATTATACGAGAACACCACAGGCCTTGTCGTATTAAAGATATTTATCTCTATCCGTCATTTGACCCGAAAAGTGCTATTGCTGAAACGCAAAGCTATTTTAGCTCCTTCGATACCGTAAAACATGAAGAATTCGATGTAATTTTTTCCGATAAATTAAGAATAAAACCCGATGTAATTTTGCAGGCTAACACCCTTAAGGAGGGACAGAAATATGATATACGAAATGTGGAGGATACCCGTCGGTTTTTGAACTCCTTGAGTTTTTTTAAACTAATACATATTCAGTTTCGACCGGCAGAGTCTACTGGTGATTCTGTAATATGGCTAAATGCACATTATCAACTTACTCCCTATACGCTGCAATCTTATACGGTCGAACTGGAAGGTAGCAACACTGGTGTTAACTGGGAAGCAGGGGTCAATTTGTCTTATCAGCACCGCAATGCATTTAGGGGGGCTGAACTTTTAGATGCATCAGTTAAAGGCGCTTTGGAAGCCACTCGAGATGTGGTCGGTGAAGAAACATCGGAACGTTTCGATTTTAATACATATGAATATGGAGCAGAATTCCGTCTTGAGTTTCCGAAATTTCTCATGCCATTTCGCAAAAGACAATTCTATAAAAAATTTCACCCACAAACATCAACTACATTTCAATATAACTTTCAGCAGCGACCAGACTATACGCGTACAATACTAAGAAGTAGCTTTGGATATTTCTGGAACAGTTCTGCAAATATGCGGCATATTGTGACACCTATTGAGGTCAATTCCGTGCGTCTGCCAAGGGCCGATTCTACATTTTTGCAGGAAATTGAAAACAATAGCTATCTGAGAAATTCATACGATGACTATTTCATTACGGCTTCAGGTTACCAGATGATATACAGCAATCAAAATATTCAAACAAACCGCAATTATTTTTATATAAAAACCAATGCCGAATTTTCAGGTAATATTTTAAATGGTATTTATAATGCTACTAACCGCGATACGGTCAATGGTAATTATCAAATCTTTAATACCAGGTACTCACAGTATTTTAAAGGAGATGTGGATTTTAGGTTCTATAACGTGCTTAATGAAGGAAATCGTATGGTTTACAGACTTTTTATTGGTGCCGGTATTCCTTATGGCAATGCCAATAGCTTACCTTTTATCAAACAATATTTTGGAGGAGGAGCTAGCGGTATTCGTGCCTGGCGTTCACGGGATCTTGGCCCGGGAATATACCAGGATAGTTCAGTATATCCCAATCAGTCTGCCGGTTTAAAACTGGAAATGAATATGGAATACCGTTTTCCTATTTTTTGGATGATTGAAGGTGCAGTTTTTCTCGATGCGGGTAACATATGGGCTATTACTGCAGGTGACAATCGCGAAGGAGCCCGCTTTTATATCGACCAATTTTATAAACAACTTGCTGTGGGTACCGGATTTGGCATAAGATTAGATTTTTCATTTTTCGTTTTCCGGCTCGATACCGGATTGAAACTGTTCGATCCTGCAATAGGTGGTAGCAATAAGTGGGTGCTTCACGATCGCAGATGGGGCAAAAATGATTACCAGATACACTTTGGAATTGGATATCCATTTTAAAAAATATGGCAGAATAGCCTAAAATACTATTTTTGTATTTTCAGTAACCATAAAGTTGTTCCTTAGCAATTGAATTTTAAAACTATAAAATAGTAGCCATGAAACAAGAGGAAAGAGGTAGCTTTACCAGTAAGTTTGGTGTTATAGCAGCTGCAGCAGGTTCTGCAGTCGGTTTGGGAAATATTTGGCGATTCCCTTATGTTGCAGGCGAAAATGGTGGTGGAGCATTTTTACTTATTTACCTCTTTTTTATACTTGCCATAGGAATACCTGTTATGCTCTCCGAATTTACAATTGGTCGAAAAGCACAACGCAATGCATTTGGATCGTTTCGTAAATTAGCCCCGGGGTCTGGCTGGCCGCTGGTCGGCTTAATGGGAATTGTAGCTGCATTTGTAATTTTAGCATTCTATTCTACTATTGCTGGCTGGACTGTAGAATACATCATTAAATCTGTACAGGATGGATTCAGAGGAAAGGACACATCAGCACTTTTTGAAACATTCAAATCAACTACTTTCAAACCATTATTATGGCAGTTTATATTTATGATTTTAACTGCCGGGATAGTTTTTGCCGGCGTCCAGAAAGGGATTGAACGTTATACAAAAATTTTAATGCCCCTCCTGTTCATTTTAATTTTAGCCATGTGTGCTCGCTCTGTAACTTTGGATGGTGCAGGCAAAGGCCTCAGCTTTCTATTTAAACCAGATTTTTCTAAAATTACTTTCAATGTAGTGCTTGAGGCATTAGGCCAGGCTGCCTTTTCATTAAGTATTGGCATGGGAGCTTTAATCACTTATGGTTCTTATATAAGAAAAGACAATAACCTGTCGAATACTGCAATGCAGGTGGCCTCTACCGATACGCTTATTGCTATTTTAGCAGGCGTTATGATTTTTCCTGCAGTATTTGCACTCGGAATGGATCCCAAAGCCGGCCCCGGTCTCGTATTTGAAGTCTTGCCAAAGCTTTTCATGAAAATGCCATTAGGATATTATTTTTCAGTGCTCTTTTTTATTTTGCTGGCAGTAGCAGCCCTTACATCTACCGTGTCTGTGCTGGAGGTAGTTGTAGCTTATTTCTCAGAGGAATTGAATATGAGCAGAGCAAAAGCTACCATTATAAGCGCATCCTCCATTTGGGTGTTCGGTATATTGGCAACCTTGTCATTTAGCGATTTAAGTAATGTCACAATCTTTGATAATACATTTTTTGATTTGATGGATTATTTATCTGCAAATGTATTATTGCCCCTCGGAGCACTTCTGATTGTTATATTCCTGGGCTGGAAATTGGGGAAAAAAGCTACACAACAGGAAATTACAAATGAGGGAGCTTTAAAACTAAAAGTATTTGAAATATTCTTTTTTATTGTAAAATACATTGCCCCAATTGCTATTGTACTGGTATTTCTTAATTCACTCGGGATATTAAAGTTTTAAAAACAGATCAAAGGATAAAATTGAATGAGTCACTTCAGGCGTAACCTGACATCATTTACTAAGCGGGAGCGAAGAGGTTCTTTTATTTTTATAATCCTTCTTCTTGCAATAATGCTTGCCGGTAAATTTATTCCTGATATGGTGGAGGAAAAACCGTGGTTCATAGTAAAAGATTCTACGATGATAAATTCCTGGATTAATGATATTGCAAAACAAAAGGAATTGAACTTGCACAGGATCAATCCAAATAAGGTTACTATTGATGAACTTTACGATATGGGTATACCTGCTTCCATTGCTTCTGGCTGGATTAAATATGTCGATGCCGGAGGGCAATTCTATCGTAAAACTGATCTGAGAAAAATATATGGAATGCCAGACACACTTTATGCAAAAATAGAACCCTGGATCCAAATACCACAAAAAGAATCCGGTACGTATTCTTATCAACAAACCTTTTCCAAACCAGAACGCAAATATTTAAACATACAAAAATTTGACCCCAACACATTTACAAAAGAGATGCTTATTGATGCAGGTGTCAGACCACAAATAGCTGCCAATATCATTAATTACAGGGAAGCGGGAGGATATTTTCAAACAAAAAAAGACTTATTGAAATTGTACGTAATTGATACAGCCTATTTCAATCATTTAAAACCCCATATCAGTTTGAACGTTGAGCTCAAAGAGATAGTAAGAATTGATAGCGTTGAACTTAACTCAACAACGGTAGAGGAGCTTATGCAATTAAACATTCAAAAAAATATTGCACGGAGAATTATTAATTACAAAAACCTGCTGGGCGGCTTTTTTAGCCATAAACAGCTGAGAGAGGTATACAGCATAGATTCCTACACCATCAACAAACTGAATCGTTCAAGTTGGATTGATACCTTATTAATAAAACCTATAGATATTAATGAAGCTGATGAATATGAACTAACTCAACATCCTTATATAACCCAACAGGCGGCAGAGCAAATAAGGAAATACCGTGATTTCGCCTCCAAAATTGAATCACTCGATGAGTTGTTTAATTTGGGTATTATGGAACAGCAATCAAAGAAAAAGCTCCACTATTATTTATTGTTCTAGCTAGTCTTCAAAACATTATTTTAGAATATCGGGTAACTCACTGAAAAAAAAGGAAAAAATTCTTTTTTTGAAAAAAATAATTATACCTTTGCAACCCAATTTATTAGGGTAAAATATCTTAATTCATAGAATATGCCTACAATACAGCAGTTAGTAAGAAAAGGAAGAACGAGAATCGAACAGAAGAGTAAAGCGCCTGCATTAGGTGCCAGCCCTCAAAAGCGTGGTGTATGTACAAGGGTATATACCACAACGCCTAAAAAACCAAACTCGGCTATGCGTAAAGTAGCCAGAGTACGTTTGACCAATGGGAAAGAAGTAAATGCTTATATCCCGGGAGAAGGCCATAACCTTCAGGAGCACTCAATTGTGCTTATAAGAGGCGGCCGTGTGAAAGACCTACCAGGTGTTCGCTATCACATTGTGAGGGGAGCACTTGACACATCAGGAGTTGATGGAAGATTACAGCGTCGTTCCAAGTATGGAACTAAGAAACCAAAGAAAAAATAATTGATCGATGAGAAAAAATAAACCCAAAAAACGGATAATTACGCCCGATCCAAGGTATAACGATAAGTTAGTTACCCGTTTCGTCAATGAATTGATGATGAGTGGTAAAAAGAACTTGGCGTACAATATTTTTTATGATGCTTTGGACATTGTTGGAGCTAAAATGAAGGATAATGAAGAGTCTCCGTTAGAAATTTGGAAAAAAGCATTACAAAATGTGACACCAAAAGTTGAAGTTCGTAGCCGTAGAGTTGGAGGTGCTACATTCCAGATTCCACAGGAAATCAGGGATAGTCGTAAAGAAGCACTAAGTATGAAGGCGATGATTAGATTTGCTCGCGAAAGGAATGGAAAAACTATGGCCGATAAATTAGCGGCTGAAACTATGGCGGCATTTAACGAAGAAGGTGGCGCATTTAAAAAGAAAGAAGATACACACAGAATGGCAGAGGCAAATAAAGCCTTCTCCCACTTCCGCTTCTAAATCTTTTTAAAATCTCGATATATTACGATGGCAAACAAATTAGAATTTAATCGAAATATCGGTATCATGGCACACATCGATGCCGGTAAAACTACTACAACAGAGCGTATACTCTACTACACAGGTATCACACACCGGATAGGAGAGGTGCATGATGGTGCTGCTACTATGGACTGGATGGAGCAGGAGCAGGAAAGAGGTATTACCATTACTTCTGCGGCAACTACCTGCTTTTGGAATTATCAGGACCAGGAGTACAAAATTAATATCATCGATACCCCCGGACACGTTGATTTTACTGTTGAAGTAGAAAGGTCTTTGCGCGTGCTCGATGGAGCAATTGCAGTATATTGTGCAGTAGGTGGAGTAGAACCGCAGTCAGAGACTGTATGGCGTCAGGCCGATAAATACGGAGTACCCCGTATTGCTTTTGTGAACAAGATGGACCGTACAGGCGCTGATTTTTTCGGTGTTGTTACTCAAATGAAAGAGCGACTTAAAGCCAATGCGGTGCCTATTATGCTACCAATTGGTTCAGAAGAGTCCTTTAGTGGTGTGGTTGACCTAATCCAAAACAAAGCAATTGTATGGGTCGATGATGAAGAATTAGGAACAAATTACGAGTATGTTGACGTTCCTGATGAAATGAAAGACGAAGTAGATGAATGGAGAACCCATCTTATTGAGGCTATTGCCGAAACAGATGACTCCATTTTGGAACGTTATTTCGAAGATCCTGATTCATTGACCGAAGATGAACTTAGAGCAACTATTCGTCAAGCCACAATTAACCGGATCATCACACCTGTTATGTGTGGATCAGCATTTAAAAATAAAGGCGTACAACGCCTCTTAGATGCAGTTGTAGCATATTTACCTAGTCCAATGGACATAGGATATGTAAGCGGAACCGATCCAGACGATGCTGAGGTTGCAATGGAGAGAAAGGCAAACGACGATGAGCCACTTTCTGCACTTGCATTTAAAATTGCAACAGATCCATATGTAGGTCGTCTTTGCTTTATGAGAATCTATTCAGGAGTACTCAAAGCAGGTGATCAGGTATTGAATGTGCGTACTGGTAAAAAAGAACGCATATCACGCTTATATCAGATGCATGCCAATAAACAAAATCCAATCGCTCAGGTTGGCGCAGGTGAAATAGTTGCAGGTGTTGGTTTTAAAAGTATTAGAACCGGTGATACATTGAGTGCAATAAACCATCCTATTGCTCTTGAGCAAATGGAATTTCCGGAACCAGTAATCTCAATCGCAATTGAGCCTAAAACACAGGCCGATATCGATAAACTGGATATGGCACTGGCCAAGTTAGCTGAAGAGGATCCAACATTCCAGGTAAGAACAGATGAAGATTCTGGTCAAACCATTATTAGTGGTATGGGAGAGCTTCATTTGGATATTATCATTGATCGTTTGAGAAGAGAGTTTAAAGTCGATGCCAATAAAGGTGAACCACAGGTTAAGTATAAAGAAGCAATTACCCAAGCCGTTGAGCATCACGAAATTTTCAAAAAACAAACAGGTGGTCGTGGTAAATTTGCCGATATTCAGGTACGAATCGAACCCGCAGAAGAAGGTAAGCCTGGGTTGGAATTTATTGATAAAATTAAAGGTGGATCTATTCCAAGAGAATACATCCCATCTGTTGAAAAAGGCTTTACAGAAGCCATGCAAAACGGCCCATTGGCTGGATATCCAATCGATAGCCTTAAAGTAACACTTTCCGATGGGTCATTCCACCCGGTTGACTCCGATCAGTTGTCGTTTGAAGTTGCCGCAAAGTCAGCATTCAGAGCAGCAGCTGCAAAAGCCAAACCGGTATTACTCGAGCCTGTAATGGCCGCTGAGGTGGTAACACCCGAAGAGTATATGGGCGACATTATCAGTGACTTTAATAAGCGTCGTGGTAATGTAGAAGCCATGGAAGAAAAATCAGGAGCACGCATTGTGAAAGTCAAAGTACCTTTATCAGAGAAATTTGGCTATGTAACAGTGTTACGTACAATTTCTTCAGGGCGCGCTACTTCTTCAATGGAATTTTCACATTACGCAGAAGTACCAAAAAATATTGCCACAGAAGTGCTCGATAAAGTAAAAGGAAGAACAGATCTATTATAAATAATAAGAGAATATGAGCCAGAAAATTCGAATCAAACTCAAGTCGTACGATCATAACCTGGTCGATAAATCGGCTGAGAAGATCGTGAAAACGGTAAAAACTACCGGCGCGGTGGTAAGTGGCCCTATTCCGCTTCCAACACGTAAGCGTATTTTTACCGTATTACGTTCAACATTTGTGAACAAAAAATCCCGCGAGCAATTTGAATTGTCTTCGTACAAGCGGTTGCTCGACATTTACAGTTCTACTGCCAAGACCATCGACGCACTCATGAAATTAGAGTTGCCAAGTGGAGTTGAGGTAGAAATTAAAGTATGATAGTTAAAACAGATTATGGCTGGATTAATTGGAAAAAAAATCGGAATGACATCGGTTTTCAGTGCCGAGGGAAAAAATATTCCATGCACTGTGATCGAGGCTGGACCCTGTGTTGTCACACAGGTGAAAACCGTTGATAGCGACGGTTATGAAGCACTACAACTCGGGTTTGAAAGCAAGAAAGAAAAAAATGCTAACAAACCGGAGCTTGGACACTTTAAAAAAGCTAACACCACACCTAAACGTAAACTCATTGAATTTAACAAATTCGGCGATGTTTATAATTTAGGCGATGTGGTTAATGTTGAGCTTTTCAAAGATGATACCTGGGTTGATGTAACCGGAATATCGAAAGGAAAAGGATTCCAGGGCGTAGTTAAACGCCATGGTTTCAGAGGCGTGAACGACGCTACTCACGGTCAGCACGACCGTAGCAGAGCACCGGGATCAATCGGAGCATCATCTGACCCTTCCAAAGTATTTAAAGGTATGAGGATGGCAGGACGTACCGGTGGTCAAAAAGTTAAGGTTTTGAGCCTGAAAGTGATAAAAATTATTCCTGAGAGCAACCTTCTTATTGTTAAAGGTTCAGTACCAGGATCCAAAGGATCATACTTAATAATTGAGAACTAATGGAAGTAGTTGTAAAAAATATTGCAGGAGAAGACACTGGTCGTAAAATAGAATTAAACGATTCTATATTTGGTATCGAACCAAACGATCATGCCATCTACCTCGACGTAAAAGGCCATTTGGCCAATAAACGTCAAGGTACGCACAAATCCAAAGAAAGAGCCGATATCGTAGGAAGCACCAAAAAATTAAAACGACAAAAAGGTACTGGTACAGCTCGTTCCGGTAGCATCAAGTCGCCTATCTTCCGCGGTGGTGGTCGTGTATTTGGACCAAGACCTAAAAGTTACAATGAAAAGGTCAATAAGAAAGTAAAAGCATTAGCACGCAAATCTGCATTGAGCTATAAAGCAAAAGACGGTCAAGTTATTGTTATTGAGAGCTTTAGTATGGATAAACCTAAGTCTAAAGAATTCTCAAATATTCTCAATAATCTGAAAATTAATGACAAAAAGTCCCTTTTTGTTTTAACAGATACAAATAAAAACATATATTTGTCGGCGCGAAATTTGCCCCATGCACAGGTTGTTGCAGAAAATGGGCTAATGACTTACAATATTCTCAACAACAATACTTTAGTATTGACTGAGGATATGGTAAAACGTTTAGAAAAAGTTTTTGAAAAATAGTTGTAGCAATGGAAATTCTGAAGAAGCCTATCATTACAGAGAAGATGACTGCCAAGTCCGATGACTTAAACCAATATGGTTTTATTGTAGATAAAGAATCTACAAAAGAGCAGATCAAGGATGCAGTTGAAGAATTATACCAGGTAAAGGTTGACTCTGTAAACACAATGCGCTATGGCGGCAGACAGCAAATGAGGTATACCAAAGCCGGTGTTGTAGCTGGCCGTAAACCTGCCTACAAAAAGGCGATCGTGACATTGCAAGATGGAGAAACAATCGATTTTTACAGCAATATCTAAATTTGAGAGATGGGAGTAAGAAAGCTTAAACCTGTTACACCAGGACAAAGACACAAAATTGTGAGTAACTTTGATATGGTTACCACTTCAACACCTGAAAAATCATTGTTAAAGCCCAAGAAGAACTCCGGTGGCCGTAATAGCTCCGGACGAATGACAATGAGGTATATAGGTGGCGGGCATAAACAAAAATACCGTATTATAGACTTCCTTCGTGATAAAGAAGGCGTAGAAGGTACGGTAAAAACTGTTGAATACGATCCAAACCGCACAGCGCGTATCGCATTGGTTACATATGCCGATGGCGAAAAACGCTACATTATTGCGCCAAATGGAATACAGGTCGGACAAACAATAAAATCAGGAAAAGGATTATCTCCTGAGATTGGAAACTCACTTTTCCTGTCCGATATACCACTTGGTACAATTGTGCACAATATTGAATTGAAACCCGGAAAAGGTGCTGTTCTGGCAAGAAGTGCCGGTACCTATGCACAATTGGTTTCAAGAGAAGGAAAGTATGCCGCCATTAAACTACCATCAGGAGAAGTGCGATTAGTATTGACCACCTGTAAAGCTACCATAGGATCTGTATCGAACCCCGATCACAGCCTTGAGCGTTCAGGTAAGGCCGGAAGAAGCCGCTGGAAAGGAAGACGTCCACGCGTACGTGGCGTTGTAATGAACCCGGTAGATCACCCAATGGGTGGTGGAGAAGGCCGCGCAAGTGGAGGACATCCACGTTCGCGCAAAGGACTAAGGGCAAAAGGTTTCAAAACCCGCACGCCCAAGAAGTATTCAAATAAGTATATTGTAGAGCGTCGTAAAAAATAATGCATAACTGAGGAGATTATGAGCAGATCATTAAAGAAAGGCCCTTTTATTGATTACAAACTCGAGCGAAAAGTATTCAAAATGAATGAGTCTACTAAAAAACAGGTAATTAAAACCTGGGCTCGAGCATCAATGATATCGCCGGATTTTGTAGGGCACACTATTGCCGTTCATAATGGTAATAAATTTATTCCTGTATACGTCACCGAGAACATGGTAGGGCACAAGTTAGGCGAATTTGCACCTACCCGTCAATTCCGTGGTCACGGTGGTAAACAGAGATAATCTTAAAAGACAGAAATAATGGGTGCAAAAAAGAGAATACGAGCAGAAAAACTAAAAGAAGAACGGAAAAACCATTACTATGCCGTTCTGCGCAATTGTCCAACATCGCCCCGCAAAATGAGGCTTGTTGTAGATTTAATACGTGGAGTTGAAGTTAATGAGGCACTGGATATCTTAAGATTTACACCAAAAGAGGCAGCAAAAAGAGTTGAAAAATTACTCAAAAGTGCAATTGCCAATTGGGAAATCAAAAACGAAGGTGTACGTCTGGAAGAAGCCAACCTTTATGTGAAAGAGGCTTATGTAGATTCAGCCAGAGTATTGAAACGCCTGCGTCCCGCACCACAAGGTCGGGCTCACAGAATTCGCAAGCGTTCCAACCACGTGACAATTGTATTGGATAGTTATAATCAAACTGAAAAAGCGTAATTCGATGGGACAAAAAACTAATCCAATAGGAAACCGATTAGGATTTATTAAAGGTTGGGAGTCCAACTGGTTTGGCGGAAATCGTCAGGAAGATAAACTAGTCGAGGATAATAAGATAAGAACATATCTTAAAGCACGTTTAGCTAAAGCCAGTATCTCAAGAATCGTTCTTGAACGTACGCTGAAGCTAATTACCATTACCATTCATACTGCCCGTCCGGGTATTATTATTGGTAAAGGTGGTCAGGAAGTTGACAAACTAAAAGAAGAGTTGAAAAAACTGACCAAAAAAGAAGTACAAATCAACATTTTTGAAATTAAACGCCCGGAACTCGATGCCACACTGGTAGCCAATAATATCGCACGCCAATTAGAAGGACGCGTATCGTATCGTCGTGCAATTAAAATGGCCATTGCCTCATCATTAAGAATGGGTGCACTAGGCATTAAAGTGCAAATCAGTGGACGTTTAGGTGGTGCAGAAATGGCTCGCACAGAAACCTATAAAGAAGGACGTATTCCGTTACATACGCTCCGCGCTGATATCGATTATGCATTGGGTGAAGCACTGACCAAAGTAGGGTTGCTAGGTGTTAAAGTGTGGATTTTTAAAGGTGAAGTTTACGGTAAACGCGACCTATCGCCAAATGTTGGCCAGGCAAGCAATCGTAAAGGTGGTAAAAGAAGAAAGAAGTAACTTTAAAATCGAGAAGACGTTATGTTACAGCCAAAAAAGACAAAACACCGTAGAGTCCAGAAAGGCCGCATGAAAGGTAATGCGCAAAGAGGTAATCAACTTGCCTATGGTTCTTTTGGCATCAAAAGCCTCGACAGCCACTGGATTACAGGTCGACAGATAGAAGCTGCCCGTATCGCAGTGACTCGTTATATGCAACGTCAGGGGCAAACCTGGATCAGGATTTTTCCGGATAAACCCATATCTAAAAAACCTGCAGAGGTTCGAATGGGTAAAGGTAAAGGTACACCAGAAGGTTTTGTGGCACCTGTTACCCCAGGACGGATGCTTATCGAAGCAGAAGGCGTACCCGTAAAAATTGCCAAAGAAGCATTGCGACTGGCTGCACAAAAATTGCCAGTCCGAACTAAGTTTGTTGTAAGACGAGATTACGTCGAAAATTAATAGGAGTAGCGCTATGAAAATGTCAGAAATTAAAGAATTGACAGAGCAGGAGCTGTTGGAACGTATCGACGATACGCAAAATATGCTCACTCGAATAAAATTGAACCATGCCGTATCGCCACTGGAGAATCCTAATCAGATTAAGAATGTGCGTAAAGACGTTGCTCGTTTATTAACTGAGAAACGCCTTAGAGAACTAAACAAACAGAACGATTAATTCAATAGATGATGGAAAAGAGAAATTTGCGTAAAGAGCGTATCGGTATTGTCGTCAGCGACAAAATGGAAAAGTCCATCGTCGTGGGAGTACGTCGTAAAATGAGACACCCCATCTATGGGAAGTTTATCAATAAAACGACCAAGTTTAAAGCCCATGATGAGGAAAATACTTGCAAACCTGGCGATATCGTTCGCATAATGGAGACACGTCCATTAAGCAAATCCAAAAATTGGAGATTAGTAGAAATAATAGAAAGAGCTAAGTAACCATGATACAAACTGAATCCAAATTGACGGTTGCCGATAATAGTGGTGCTAAAGAAGTACTTTGCATCGGTGTGCTTGGTGGTTCTAAAAAGAAATATGCCACCATTGGTGATCTGATAATGGTTACCGTGAAAAGTGCACTACCGTCAGGTGAAATGAAAAAAGGAACTATTAGTAAGGCAATTGTGGTGCGTACAACTAAAGAAGTACGCCGTCCTGACGGATCATACATCCGTTTTGACAACAATGCCTGCGTCCTTCTTAATGCCACCGACGAAATCCGGGGAACCCGTATTTTTGGGCCTATTCCCCGCGAGCTACGCGAGAGAAATATGAAGATTGTTTCATTGGCACCAGAAGTACTTTAAAATTTAAAGCCATGCAAAAGAAACTACATATTAAAAAAGGAGACACGGTTTTTGTAAACTCTGGTGAAGGCAGAGGACAAAAAGGTCGTGTGCTCGAAGTTGACGTGAAAAAGCAACGCGCCATTGTGGAAGGTGTGAATATGATTTCAAAACACACCAAGCCTAATGCTGATAATCCTAATGGGGGAATTATTAAAAAAGAAGCTCCGATACATATTTCTAATCTTATGCTTCTTGATCCCAAATCAGGAGAACCCACAAGAATTGGCCGAAAGCTGAACGATAATAACAAATTGGTACGTTATTCCAAAAAATCAGGAGAGGAGATCAAGTAATGGCTTACGTTCCGAATTTAAGAAAAAAATATACAGATGACATCGTACCTGCATTGATGAAAGATTTTAAATACAAAAGTATTATGCAGGTGCCGAGACTGGAAAAAATCGTGATCAACCAGGGAGTTGGTCAGGCTGTTGCCGACAAAAAAATAATTGAGATTGCTCAACAAGAGCTCTCTGCAATTGCCGGGCAACAAGCAATACAAACTGTTTCTAAACGCGATATTTCCAACTTTAAGCTTAGGAAAAATATGCCTATTGGTGTAACAGTCACTCTGCGACGAACTAAAATGTATGAGTTTTTAGATCGTTTAATTGCCGTTTCATTGCCTCGTATCAGAGACTTTAGAGGCGTAAACTCAAAACTCGACGGTCGTGGAAACTACACACTGGGAATTTCAGAACAAATTATTTTTCCTGAAGTAGATATTGATAAAATTAATACTATTTTGGGAATGGAAATTACATTTGTTACCAGTGCGCCAACCGATGAAGAAGCATTTGCGCTTCTCAAGCATTTCGGTATTCCTTTTAAAAATGTTAAAAAGAGTTAGATTATGGCAAAAGAATCAATGAAAGCGAGAGAAAGAAAACGCAGAAAACTCGTAGAAAAATACGCGGAAAAACGTGCACGACTAATAGCTGAAGGTGATTACGAAGGGTTGCAAAAATTGCCAAAAAATGCTTCTCCGGTTCGTTTGCACAACCGTTGCCAGTTAACAGGAAGACCGAAGGGATATATGCGCCAGTTCGGAATTAGCAGAATAAACTTCCGTGAGATGGCCAATAAGGGCTTAATCCCCGGAATTAAGAAAGCAAGTTGGTAATATTTAAAAGTAAAGAAAATGATTACTGATCCAATAGGAGATTTTATCACACGCGTTAGAAATGCGTCATTGGCCAGACACAAAGTCGTGGAAGTTCCTGCTTCAAACATGAGAAAAGCTATGACTAAAATACTTTTCGATCAGGGATATGTCCTGAATTATAAGTTTGAAGACAAAGGTCCTCAGGGTGTTATTAAAATAGCCCTCAAATACAATAAGGACACCAAGGAACCCGTCATCAAGGCAATGCAACGCATTAGTAGACCTGGATTAAGAAAATATGCAGGTGCAAACGAGATACCCCGGGTATTGAACGGATTGGGTATAGCAATTCTTTCAACCTCTCATGGAGTTATGGTTGATAAAGAAGCCCGCCGCAATAATACCGGTGGCGAAGTTTTATGTTACGTATACTAAAAAAGCAAAAAAATGTCACGAATAGGTAAACTGCCAATAAAAATACCTGAAGGTGTAACTGTAGATGTCGATAAAAATAATATCGTAACAGTGAAAGGACCCAAAGGCGAATTGACACAGGCTGTAAAAGGTGGAGTCGAGATAAAAGTCGAAGATGGACAGGTAACCCTTATCCGTCCCGATGAGTCAAAGCATCAACGGTCTATGCATGGGCTTTACCGTTCTCTTTTGAGTAATATGGTGGAAGGTGTTTCTAAAGGTTATAAAATTGAACTAGAACTTGTTGGTGTTGGATTCCGCGCCGAAGCAAAAGGACAAATGCTTGAGCTTAGCATCGGTTATTCGCACCACATCTATTTCGAAATGCCATCTGAAGTTAAAGTGGAAGCCAAAACAGAAAAAAGATCTAACCCATTTGTAACGCTTGAAAGTTGCGATAAACAACTCATCGGACAGGTAGCTGCCAAAATCCGCTCACTACGTAAACCTGAGCCTTACAAAGGAAAAGGTGTGAAATTTGTGGGAGAAGTACTTCGCAGAAAAGCAGGAAAATCTGCAGCTAGTGTTTAATGATTAAACAACGGAATTATGGCTTTTGATAAGCAGAAGAGAAGATTAAAAATTAAGAAGCGCATCCGGAAAAGTATCTTTGGAAATCCGGAAATGCCGCGTTTGTCTGTATATCGCAGTAATAAGCATATAAGCGTACAAATTATAGACGATGTAAACAATAAAACCCTGGTATCTGCCAGTTCAAGAAACAAAGAACTTGCAGAAACTAAGGGCAATAAGAGTGAAATTGCCACTTTAGTTGGTGAACTTATTGCAAAACGTGCAATTGATAAAGGCATTAACCAGATCGTATTTGATCGTAATGGATACCTTTATCACGGCCGTGTGAAATCATTGGCAGAGGGTGCCAGAAAAGGAGGATTAAAATTTTAAGCTTATGTCAGGAATTAGAAGAATCAAAACCAGCGATTTGGATTTAAAAGACCGATTGGTTGCCATTAATCGTGTTACAAAAGTTACCAAAGGAGGTAGAACATTTAGTTTTGCTGCAATTGTGGTAGTAGGTAACGAAAATGGTATCGTAGGACATGGGCTTGGTAAAGCAGGTGAAGTAACTACTGCCATATCCAAGGCTGTCGAGGATGCCAAAAAGAACCTTGTGAAAGTGCCCATCATTAATGATACAATACCACACCAACAAGTAGCACGTTACAGCGGTGCACACGTTTTGATGATACCAGCTTCAAGTGGTACCGGAGTGAAAGCCGGTGGTGCAATGCGCGCCGTACTGGAGAGCGTTGGTGTAAAAGATGTATTGGCCAAATCCAAAGGTTCTTCAAACCCTCACAATGTGGTAAAAGCTACACTGAAAGGGCTCATGAAGATGCGCGATGCCTACACTGTTGCAAAAGATAGAGGCGTTGCTCTGGAGAAAGTTTTTAACGGATAGAAATCGACAAATCATGGCTAAAATAAAAATTACACAAACACGCAGTATTATAGGCTCTGATAAACGTCAGAAAAAGACCGTGGAAGCACTAGGTCTTAGGAGGATACGCCATACTGTGGAACATGAAGACAATGCTGTCATTCGTGGTATGGTTAAAAAAGTAGAGCATTTAGTTAAAGTTGAAGAAATCAATTAAATTTTGATGATATGGATTTAAGCAACCTTAAACCAGCACAGAAAAGCAAGAGCTCTAAGCGACTCGGAAGAGGCGAAGGTTCTGGTTACGGTGATACAGCAAGTCGCGGCCATAAAGGTGCAAAATCGCGCTCAGGCTACTCCAAGAAAATCGGTTTCGAAGGAGGGCAAATGCCTATTCAGCGTCGTGTACCTAAATTTGGTTTTAATAATCGCGGCCGTGTCGAGTATAAACCGATCAACCTCGATACATTAGAAAAAATCGCCGAAAAACTTAACATTACAACTATTGATAAAGATGTGCTGGTTGTAAATGGACTGGCTTCAAAACATGACCTGATTAAAATATTGGGAAATGGAAGTTTGACAAAAAAATTGACCGTGAAGGCAAATGCTTTCTCTAAGTCAGCTAAAGAAGCCATAGAAGCACAAGAAGGAACCGCAGAAAAAATTTGATGAATGAAACGTTTTATTGAAACAATCAAAAACATTTGGAAAATTGAGGATTTGCGTAATCGCATCCTTACAACATTAGGTCTTTTGCTTGTTTATCGTTTAGGGGCCCATGTAGTAATACCAGGAGTTGATCCAAGTCAGCTTGAAAATTTGCAGTCACAAACTTCAAGCGGCGTTATGGGGTTGCTGGATATGTTCTCCGGTGGTGCTTTTTCAAATGCCTCTATTTTTGCTTTAGGTATTATGCCTTACATTTCTGCCTCAATCGTTGTTCAGCTACTGGGTATGGCTATTCCTTACTTTCAGCGTCTGCAACGTGAAGGGGAAAGTGGCAGAAGAAAAATCAATCAGATAACACGTTATTTAACTCTTATTATTCTGCTATTACAAGCACCAGGGTACATTGCCAACTTACATGCACAATTACCTCCATCAGCCTTTATGCTGAAAGGTACATATTTTACCATATCGTCAGTCATCATATTGACGGCAGGTACCATGTTTGTAATGTGGCTCGGTGAACGTATCACCGACCGTGGCATCGGCAATGGAATTTCTTTGATCATAATGATCGGAATCATTGCACGCCTGCCATTTGCTTTAGCAGCTGAATTTGTATCACGAGTTGAAGAACAGGGCGGCGGTCTTGTAATGTTCCTCGTTGAGATGATTATGTTAGGTGTTATCATTCTACTTACGATTTTGTTGGTACAGGGAACACGCAAAATACCTGTACAGTATGCCAAGCGAATTGTTGGTAATAAACAATATGGTGGGGTTCGTCAGTACATTCCCCTTAAAGTGAATGCTTCTGGTGTAATGCCTATTATCTTTGCACAAGCTTTAATGTTTGTACCCGTTTTATTAGTCGGGTTCGCAGAAAGTGATAGCATGAGTGGCATCGGTGCAGCATTTGCCGATTATACCAGCTTTGTTTACAACATTACATTTGCATTGTTGATTATTGGCTTTACCTATTTCTATACGGCTATTACCATCAATCCAAAGCAAATGGCTGATGACATGAAAAAGAATGGTGGATTTATACCAGGTGTCAAACCTGGCAAGAAAACCGTAGAGTTTATCGACACCATCATGTCCAGAATTACACTACCAGGATCAATATTCCTTGCAATTGTTGCCGTGCTTCCAGCCATAGCGGTTCTGGCGGGAGTAAACAACCAATTTGCCAATTTTTATGGAGGAACATCCTTGTTAATTATGGTTGGTGTGGTTCTTGATACATTACAGCAAATCGAAAGTCACTTATTAATGAGGCACTATGACGGATTATTAAAATCCGGACGCATCAAAGGCAAAAGATCAGTTATTTAAAAAAGTATTTTATGGCTAAACAACCATCAATTGAACAAGACGGAACTATTATTGAAGCCCTATCGAACGCAATGTTTAGGGTAGAGCTAGAAAATGGTCACGTTATTACTGCTCATATTTCTGGTAAAATGCGCATGCATTATATAAAAATATTACCAGGTGATAGGGTGAAGGTGGAAATGTCGCCTTATGACTTAACAAAAGGTCGAATTACTTTTCGATATAAAAATTAAAAGCAATGAAAGTAAGAGCATCAATAAAAAAGCGTAGTTCAACCAGCAAAATAGTGCGTCGTAAAGGACGACTTTATGTGATCGACAAGAAAAATCCCAAGTTTAAACAACGTCAGGGATAATTAATGTAAACTCAATTAAAGGAAAATTATATGGCACGTATTGTTGGGGTTGATTTACCTAAGAACAAAAGAGGCGTAATCGGCTTAACTTATATTTATGGAATCGGACGTAGCACGGCTAAACAGATTCTGAAAAAAGCCGATATCGACGAAAATATTAAGGTAACAGACTGGACCGACGATCAGATCGCTGCTTTGCGTTCGATCATAAATGAGCAATATACCCTTGAAGGTGAATTACGCTCCATGGTTCAGATGAACATTAAACGACTGATGGATATTGCCAGTTATCGTGGTATTCGTCATCGTTCCGGACTTCCTGTACGCGGACAAAATACACAAAATAATGCGCGTACAAGAAAAGGAAAGAAAAAAACAGTTGCGAACAAAAAGAAAGCTACCAAATAGGAGTTAGGATATGGCACAGAAGTCTAAAACAAGCAGAAAGCGTGTTGTTAAGGTTGAAGCCAATGGAATGGCATTTATTCATTCCTCCTTCAACAACATCATCATCACACTTACCAATACTGATGGGCAGGTAGTAAGTTGGTCATCAGCCGGTAAGAATGGTTTTAAAGGTTCTAAAAAGAACACTCCGTATGCTGCTCAGGTAGCTGCAGCGGATTGTGCAAAAATTGCCAGAGATGCAGGAATGCGCAAGGTAAAGGTTTATGTAAAAGGACCTGGTGCAGGACGAGAGTCAGCCATTCGTACTTTGCACAATGAAGGTATTATCGTGACAGAAATTATCGATAAAACCCCATTGCCGCACAATGGTTGTAGACCACCTAAACGCAGAAGAGTTTAATTGTAGATCGAAAAAGAAGTAAATCATGGCAAAATATATTGGACCAAAAACAAAAATTGCCCGTAAATTCGGAGAACCGATATTTGGACCCGACAAATACCTTGAGCGGAAAAATTATCCGCCAGGAGAACATGGCGCTACGCGCAAAAGAAAGAAACAATCCGAGTATGGAATGCAGCTCGCTGAAAAGCAAAAAGCAAAATATACTTACGGAGTTTTGGAACGTCAGTTCCGTAATCTTTTCAAAAAAGCGCAGCGTAGTAAAAGTGTAACTGGTGTAGAATTGCTACAGTTACTGGAGTCCAGATTAGATAATGTGGTTTTCCGTTTGGGAATAGCACCAACACGCGCTGGTGCACGTCAACTCGTATCGCACAGACATATCACCGTTAACGGAGAGGTTGTAAACATACCTTCTTATCAGGTGAGAAAAGGCGACATTGTTGGTGTTCGTGAAAAATCAAAATCACTTGAAGTAATAAGTGATTCGCTGGCTACAAATCGCGCCAGTAAATATGCCTGGTTAGAATGGGATCAAGATAATTATGCCGGTAAATTTGTGAATTTACCCGAGCGTGAAGAGATTCCTGAAAACATCCAGGAACAATTAATCGTTGAATTGTATTCTAAGTAAAATATTTATTTATGGCCATTTTAGCTTTTCAAAAGCCAGATAAAGTCATTATGCTCGAAGCTGATGACGCATTCGGTAAATTCGAATTCCGTCCGCTCGAGCCAGGTTATGGAATGACTATAGGAAACGCCTTACGCCGAATTTTACTCTCCTCGCTCGAAGGTTTTGCCATTACATCGGTTAAAATCGAGGGTGCCGATCATGAGTTTTCATCTATACCCGGCGTTATTCAGGATGTGACAGAAATTGTGCTTAATCTGAAACAAGTGCGCTTTAAGCGGAAAGTAGAGGATCAGGAAAGTGAAAAATTTACTGTCTCTGTCAGCGGCCAAAATAAATTTGTTGCCGGTGATATGAATAAATACCTCACTAGCTTCGAGGTTTTAAATGAGGATCAGGTAATCTGTGAAATGGAACCCGATGTGAAACTTCAAATGGATATTACCATTGAGAAGGGTAGAGGTTATGTTCCGGCAGAAGAGAATTTCAATGACGACAACGAGATTGGCATCATTGCTATGGATTCGATCTTTACACCCATTAAAAATGTTAAATATGACATTGAAAATTATAGGGTGGAACAAAAGACAGACTATGAAAAACTGGTCTTCGAAATTATAACAGACGGATCTATTCATCCTAAAGAAGCCCTGAAAGAAGCTGCAAAAATTCTCATATACCACTTTATGCTATTTTCTGATGAGAAAATTACCCTCGATAATGACGAGGATTACGGTAATGAAGAATTTGATGAAGAAGTACTTCATACAAGACAGCTTCTGAAAACTAAACTTGTCGATCTGGATCTGTCAGTAAGAGCACTTAATTGCCTTAAAGCTGCAGATGTGGAAACGCTGGGCGATCTTGTGGTATATAATAAGAATGACTTATTGAAATTCCGCAACTTTGGTAAAAAATCACTTACTGAGCTCGAAGAATTACTCAGTAATATGAACCTTAACTTTGGAATGGATATAGGTAAGTATAAACTAGACAAGGACAGTTAAGATGAGACACAATAAAAAATTTAACCATTTAGGACGTCAACATGGACACCGTAGTGCCATGTTGTCCAATATGGCTACTTCGCTGATAATGCACAAAAGAATTAAAACAACCGTACCCAAAGCGAAAGCTTTAAGAACGTTTGTAGAACCATTGATAACAAAATCAAAAGTAGATTCTACCCACTCAAGACGTGTTGTTTTTAGTTACTTGCAAAATAAAGATAGTGTATCAGAATTGTTTCGCGAAGTTGCCGTTAAAGTGGCAGACCGCCCCGGAGGTTATACCCGTATATTGAAATTGGGTACTCGCATGGGCGACAATGCAGATATGTGCATTATCGAGCTTGTAGATTATAACGAAAACATGCTGAAAGACAGCAAAGACAGTAAATCTAAATCAAGCCGCAGACGTCGCCGCAAAAAATCTTCAGGAGATCAAGCTCACCCAGCACAGGATACACAAGCTCAGAATACTGAGCAGGATAATAAACCTGAAGCTGCAACTAAAGAAGAGCCTAAAGCCGAAGCCAAAACACCAAAAGCTGAAACAAAAAAAGCAGCTCCTAAAACTGATGATAATAAGGCTGAACCAAAAGCAGAAAAGAAAGCTGCTCCTAAAAAAGCTGAAGCAAAATCATCAGATAAGGCAGAAGCAGCAAAAGAAGCTCCTAAAAAAGAAGAGAAAAAACAAGCAAAACCAAAGGCAGAAAAAACTCCTCAAAAAGAGGATAAAAAGGATGCCGATGGAAAAAAAGATGCTGAAGAGAACAAATAATTTTAATTATAAGTTCATGTTAAAAAGGGATAAAGACTTAACTTTATCCCTTTCTTTTTGTATTTTTACATATAGAAAGCTTCAAAATTTTCAGTAAAAACAGCTCATTTTATGGATTTCAATGGGCTTAATGCTCTAAAGGAAAGCACGTTATTAAGTCAAATTGTACGTGTGAGCATCACTATTAATCAGAATAGATTTTTTATAACTTCAAAATTTTAAAAATTATGGCACACATAGCTAAAATTATCGCAAGACAGATTTTGGATTCAAGAGGCAATCCAACCGTAGAAGTTGATGTAATTACCGATCAGGGTGTGCTTGGTCGTGCAGCTGTCCCTTCAGGGGCGTCAACCGGAGCATTTGAAGCTCATGAAATGCGAGATGGTGATAAGAATATGTACCTCGGAAAAAGTGTACTAAATGCTGTTAATAACGTCAATACAAAAATTAATGAGGAACTTAACGGTTTTTTTGTTTTTGATCAGGCTGCCATCGATCAAACATTAATTGAATTAGACGGAACAGACAATAAATCAGCGCTTGGAGCTAATGCCATGTTGGGTGTTTCCCTCGCTGTTGCAAAAGCTGCAGCAATGTCATCAGGACAGGATTTATACCGGTACCTGGGCGGGGTAAATGCTAAAACATTGCCCATTCCAATGATGAATATTCTTAATGGCGGACAGCACGCCGACAATAAAATAGATATTCAGGAATTTATGATCATGCCTGTTGGCGCAGAAAGATTCTCAGATGCCCTGCAGATGGGTGCTGAGGTATTTCACAACCTTAAAAAAGTATTGTCCGAACAAGGTCATTCTACAAACGTAGGTGATGAAGGTGGGTTTGCACCAGCTTTAAATAGCAACACGGAAGCTCTTGATTATGTGCTGACCGCAATCGAGCGTGCAGGCTATAAACCAGGAAGTGATATTTTTATAGCACTCGACCCGGCTGCAACTGAGTTTTATCACAGCGATCGTGGATTATACGTTTTTGAATCGAATGGCGAAGAACGCAACTCCGATCAAATGGTAGAATATTGGAAAGAACTTGTTGATAAGTATCCAATTATTTCAATTGAAGATGGCCTGGCAGAAGAAGACTGGGACGGCTGGAAAAAATTGAATGAAGCCATTGGTGACCGTGTACAAATTGTTGGCGACGACCTGTTTGTAACTAACGTAAAAAGATTGCAAAAAGGTATTGAAATGAATGCTGCTAATTCAATTCTTATTAAAGTTAACCAAATTGGTACATTAACCGAAACTATTGATGCAGTGAACCTGGCAAATAAGAACGGAATGACAGCTGTTATTTCGCACCGCTCAGGAGAAACAGAAGATACTACCATTGCAGACCTTGCCGTTGCTTTAAACACTGGTTTAATTAAAACTGGTTCTGCTTCAAGGTCAGATCGTATAGCAAAATATAATCAATTGCTACGCATTGAAGAAATGCTCGAAGAAACGGCTGTATATCCTGGCCGCGTCTTTAAATATGCAAAATAAAATTGTTTTACAAAGCCTGGTATAGCTGAAATCCTGCTATGCCAGGCTTTTTTATTTTTTTCAAATGAGGTATAACGGACTTAGTACTTTTGTTGATCGCTTAAAGCAAGATGACGAGTTGGTTGTTGTCAACGAATTTGTAAATCCCGAATTAGAAATTACAGAAATTGCAGATCGTTTTAGTAAACAAGGCCATGGTGGCAAAGCAATTTTGTTTACAAATACAGGAACCAATTTTCCATTATTAATTAATGCTTATGGCAGCCAAAACAGAATCAACAAGGCATTGGGGGTGGAACATTCAAAAGAATTTGCACAGCGCATAGAGCATTTGTTTAATAGTTTCAATCATCAGTCGGGTTCATTATTTCAAAAGCTCCGGTTATTACCTCAACTTGCCGGAATCGGCCGTTTTTTACCCAAAAAAAAACGAGGTAAAGGGATTTGCCAACAACAAATTCACCTAAATCCCGATTTGAATAAGTTGCCCATATTGAAGTGCTGGCCGCACGATGGCGGTAAATTTATTACTTTACCTATCGTACATACCATTGACCCTGAAAACGGAATGCGCAATGTGGGTATGTACCGCATGCAGCAAATGTCGGCCAAAACTACCGGCATGCATTGGCACAAACATAAAGTTGGAGCCCGGCATTATCAGCAATATAAAGCCCGTAAAGAAAAAATGCCCGTTAGTGTAGTGCTCGGTGGAGATCCGGTGTATACTTATGCTGCTACAGCGCCAGCTCCCGACCATTTTGATGAATACATTATTGCCGGTTTTATTAGAAAAGAACCGGTTAAATTAGTCAAGAGTATCACAAATGATATTTATGTACCGCAAGATGCTGATATTGTTATAGAAGGGTATATTGATCCCGAAGAATCATGGGTCAACGAGGGCCCATTTGGCGATCACACTGGTTTTTATTCCTTAGCGGATCTTTATCCTTTATTTCATGTAACATGTGTCACTCATCGTAATGATGCTGTTTTTCCGGCCACCATCGTAGGTATTCCACCAATGGAAGATGCCTTTATGGGTGAGGTCTCAGAACATTTATTTCTTAAACCATTGCAAATAAGCATTGCTCCTGAAGTAAAAGATATGCATATGCCTGTTGCCGGGGTGGTACATAACCTGGTAATTGTTTCAGCTAAGATTAACTATGAAGGACAAGCATTTAAAATTGCCAATGCGTTATGGGGCGCCGGGCAAATGATGTTTACAAAATATATAATTGTGGTTGATGAAAAGGTTGATATAAGGGATTATAATGCAGTTTTCGATGCAGTTATGCGAATTTCAGACTGGAAAGAACATACCCTGTTTTCAAAAGGGCCATTAGATATTTTAGACCATTCCAGCGATGAACAATCTATGGGGGGTAAATTATGCTTCGATGCTACCCGGCGTAATCATGAGTATTCCAATGTAACGGATTTTAATAACCCGCCGGAAGAACTTAAGACGAAATTTTTTGCCCCCGGCTTTCTTGTAGTTTATACATCAACATACGAGACGGATTTGAAGGTAATTAAAGAACATTATAAAGACGCTCGAGGTTTTATTGTATTTCTGGAAGATGGCTTGCATGATTTAAATATCTATACTTTGGCCTGGTACATACTTGGTAATACTGATCCTGTCAGAGATATAACCATTCAAAATGACCTCGTAATTGTCGATGCACTTAGGAAACATGGCCGGGAAGGTTTTAAGAGACCGTGGCCTGACCTTGTGGTTATGGATGATGAAGCCATTAAAAAAGTTAATGATAATTGGGAAAAATATAACATTGGCAAATTTATTGAATCCCCATCACTATCGTTTAAAAAAGTTACTGACGGAAGGCAGGCAAAATTATAGTTGTTAGCTATTTGTTCGGGCGTGCTGCATTATGTGCCAGGTTTTTTTTAATAAACTTTTTTTATAGCGGAATCAATTCGTAATAAATGTTACTTTCCTGTATTTTTCCTATATTTAACTGCAAATGAGATTGACTTTCCTAAATATCTTACTCCTCATATTTCTGTCAGTTGCAGGGCAAAGACAAGAAAAACTGCAGGTGTTAAATATCGAACATGGCCTTTCGCAAAGCGTGGTAAATGATGTATTAATTGACTCCAAAGGTTTTCTTTGGGTAGGAACACAAAATGGGTTGAATAGATATGATGGTTATAATTTCAAGATTTTTCACAACAACCCTGAAGACCCTTTTTCTCTATCATCAGATTATATCAATGCTATTGCAGAAGATGCTAATGACAATTTATGGATAGGCACCAGAACAGGGCTTAATAAATATGATAGTCGTAAACAAAGGTTCATTCACTACGGCTTGCCATCTAATAGAATTGTTTTTCCCGAAATAAATATAAGGTCGCTGTTGGTCGATAGCGAGAATTTTGTTTGGGTTTTATTGCCAAATTATTTGGTGCGCATTAACCCAATGGATGAAGACGTAAGGATTTTTGGCTTTAGCGATGAACGCTCCCGCGATAAACACTGCACTGCAAGCTCTTTGTATGAGAGCTCGAGTGGGAATATCTGGTTTTTGAAAGGACATCAACTCGTGATGTTTGATAAAGTATTTGGCAGGTTTGACTTTAATCCTGTTGCAGCTCCAGATTTCGTTAATTGTTTTCAAAATATTTTCGAGTATAAACAGGAAATGTATATTACTTCCGATCAAACAATTTGGAAATATACAGGAGATGAGCTGCAAAAAGTTCAGCGGTTTAACAGTCAAATAAGTGTTTTTGATAATAAAAGAGATAAAACCGTCTATCTTGTAAGCAATAAGGGATTATTTCGGTTTCAGACGAATGGCTTCCAGCAGTACCTGGCTTTTGATTTTTCTTCCAGCAAACTGGAACGTTTTTTTGTTTCTGCCATTACCATTGATTATAGTAACAACTTATGGATAGGTACCAGCGGAAAAGGCGTGCTTAAAAGCAATATTTCAGATCCGAAATTTGAAGTTATAGAGCTTGAAGTAGACGAAGGTAGTTTTTTGTCTGACGATCAGATTTCTTCGATTTTCTTTGATGGACTTTATTTTTGGATAGGAACCTACGAGTATGGCCTTAATTTCGTCAATACACAAAACCGCAATGTTACTCAGATGAGTGCTGTTGACAGAAATGCAGTTATTTCAAGCGATAATATATATGATATCAAGCATATAGGCAATAGGGTTATTATTGCCACTAATATGGGAGTGAATATTGTAACCAGAGATAAATCAGGTAATTTGATCATTGAGCCGCATCCAATACTTGATAAACTCAAGGTGCATGTATATGATGTGCTACCCGTCTGGGATAATTCATTTTTCTTTAGTTATGGTGGCCAGCTGCATTTGTATAATTTAGACAAGAAAGAGTTACAATCCTGGATGTTTGATATGGAAAAAGCTGCTGGTATTGCAAATTCTTTTTGTCTTGAAAAAGTTAAAAACGATTTGGTATTTATTGGAACCAGTCATGGTCTTTTTCGATTTGATCTTAGAAATAAGTATTGGGATAGATTCCTATACAACCAGCATGATACTACATCGTTGTCGGGTAATGATGTATATGCGCTGGATTACGACCGATTTGGTCGCTTGTGGGTAGGAACGGCCAACGGACTCGATTTGCTCGACGATCCCTTTAGCAACAACCCGAAATTTACAAGGATAACCAGCGGACGAAAAAGCACAATATATAGTATCAACAATACAGATGAATACGCTTTTGTTGGCACTGGCAACGGTCTGCTTCGGTTTAGGTATTCAGACAGTGCGCAAAATATTTTCCATAAAGCAGATGGATTGCCTTGCGATGAATTTAATGTGGGTGCAACATACGAATTTAAAAATGGAAGGCTTGCCTTTGGAGGTCAGGGAGGAGTAGTGTTTTTTCATCCTGATTCGCTTAAGTTGAGTTCTTTTAACCCTGAGGTCGAAATATCCGGTGCCACCATATTTGGAACAAGAGGTAAAAGGGAAATACCCGTATATTCCGGCGCAACCCTCGATTTGAAGGTTTCTGACTTTTTAGTAAATATTTACTTTAGCTCACTGGACTTAACCGCCCCGCAAAAGATTCAGTATAGATACAAGATAAATAATTCGGATTGGATATTGATAGGAAATCAAAATTATGCCTCTTTTAGTAATCTGCAACCGGGTACCTATAAAATTGCAATAAATGGAACGAATGCCGACAGAATTTGGAGTTCAAATGTGGCTTATTTAAATATACATGTACCACGCCCCTGGTATGCTTCGTGGTTGGCTTATTCAATTTATACAGTTTTATTTGTAGGTGCAGTTTTGTTTGGTATTGAAACCCGCACGCGCCGGTTGCGTCTTACAAATCAGGTATTAAGGGAGAAAGAAGCTTCTGCAAAGCAAGTTGCACAACAAAACGACAGGTTAACAATCTTGCATAAAAATGTAACTGAAAGTATGAATTACGCCAGTCGTATTCAGCAGGCGCTGTTTCCTACAAATAATACGTTTAAAAGAGTAATTCCACACTCTTTTATTATGCACAGACCCAAGGATATAATCAGCGGCGATTTTTATTGGTTCACTGAAATTGGCTCAAAGATTTGTGTTGCTGCTGTTGATTGTACCGGACATGGAGTCCCGGGTGCCTTAATGTCGGTTATTGCAGTGGAATTGCTAAAGAAAACCGTCATTCAGAATGGCTATGAGAAGCCTTCGGAGATACTCGGTAGGATGGAAACCTTACTTTACGATCTTTTTATTACTGAGGATGAACAGGAAAAAAATATTTCTGATGGAATGGACATGGGTTTGTGCATGGTTGACCGCGAAACTATGACAATTGAGTATGCGGGTGCCATGAACTCATTGTATAATGTAAATAACGGTGATTTCAAGGAGATCAAAGGCGATAGAATGCCGGTTGGCATGGGGCGCGCACTTGGGAAACATGAATATACCAATCATTATATCGAATTTTCAGAAAATGATAAATTTTATATGGCTTCAGATGGCTATTCGGATCAGTTTGGAGGACCAAAAAACAAAAAATATAAACAGCGTCGCTTCAGAAATTTTTTATTGTCTATAGCCAGTCATGATATGGATATGCAGCATTTGCTACTTGAAAATAATTTTGATAAGTGGCGTGGTGCAAATGAGCAGGTCGATGATGTGATGGTTGTTGGTTTTAAAACACAATTTGAATAGCGAAAAGTTTATTATAAAAAAAAGCGGCCTGGTAGCCGCTTTTTTTTTTGATCAAATCTATTTTTATTCAGAATAATCCATAGCCGCCATGCGCTGATATGATTTATAACGCCATTTGCTGTTCTCTTCAGCATTTTTGAACAACTCTTTAGCTTCTTCTGGGAAGCTTTTCATTAGAGAAGTATAGCGCACTTCTGATTTAAGGAAATCCTGGAACTGATCCCAGTTAGGTTCTTTTGAATCAAGCTGGAATGGGTTTTTACCCTCAGCTTCTAACATAGGATTGTAACGGAACATGTGCCAGTAACCACAAGCTACAGCATCTTTCTGTTCTGCCTGAGTTTTGCTCATACCCTTACGCAATCCGTGTGCGATACATGGTGAGTAAGCTATGATGATTGATGGACCCGGATATGCTTCAGCCTCTTTTACAGCCTTGAGGTACTGTGCGGTATTTGCGCCCATAGCTACCTGAGCTACATAAACATATCCATAAGTCATTGCCATCATGCCAAGGTCTTTTTTGCGAATTTTCTTACCGCTGGCAGCAAATTTTGCTACTGCTCCCGCAGGTGTTGCTTTAGATGACTGACCACCGGTATTTGAATATACCTCAGTGTCGAGTACCAATAAATTCACATCTTCACCAGAAGCAATTACATGGTCTAAACCACCATAACCGATGTCATAAGCCCATCCGTCACCTCCAATGATCCACACTGATTTCTTGATCAGGTAATCTTTTAGCGACAAGATATCTTTTGCTACCGGATGTTTTTCTTTCTGTAGAGCTTCAACAACAGCTTTTGATGCTTCTTCAGATTTGTCGGCATCTTCTCTGCTTTCTATCCATTGTTCGAAAGCTGCTTTGGTTTCAGAACCTACATCATTCATGGCTTTTGTCATTTGGTTGGCCATGCGTTTGCGCAGGTTTTGTACACCAAGTGCCATACCAAATCCGTATTCTGCATTGTCTTCGAAAAGTGAATTTGCCCAGGCCGGTCCTTTACCTTCGTGGTTTTTGCGGTAAGGTGTAGAAGGAGCCGATCCGCCATAAATTGAAGAACAACCTGTAGCATTAGCCACCATCATGCGGTCTCCATAAAGCTGTGTAATGGTTTTGATGTATGGTGTTTCACCACAACCGGCACATGCGCCTGAGAACTCAAATAATGGTTGTGCAAATTGTGCATTCTTCACATTTTGCTTCTTATTGAATCGGTCTTCTTTAATGGTAACTTTATTGAACATGTAATCCCAACGTTCGATTTCATCTCTTTGAGAATCGAGTGGTTTCATTACCAGAGCTTTGGTTTTTGAAGGACAAACATCTTCACAAACACCACAGCCAGTACAATCGAGTGGAGTGACCTGTATGCGGTATTGAAGTCCTTCGAGGCCTTTTCCTACGGCTTTTTTTGCTTCTGTACCTTCCGGTGCATTAGCGAGTTCATCTTCTGTAAGGAGGAATGGACGAATGGCTGCGTGTGGGCATGCATTTGCACAAAGGTTACATTGAATACAATTCTCCATTTGCCATTCAGGAACCGTAACTGCAATACCCCGTTTTTCGAATTCTGTTGATCCGGCGGGGAATGTACCATCTTCGCGCCCAACGAAAGCACTTACCGGAAGGTCATCGCCTTTAAGCAGGTTCATTGGTTCTGCTACATTTTTAACGAAATCGGGTATGTTTCTCTCGTCTTTGGCTTTTTTGTCTGCTGAAAGTTTAGCCCAATCTGATGGGATATCTATTTTTTGTACTTTTTCGCCACCCTTATCTACAGCTGCATTGTTCATTTTAACAATCTCATCACCTTTGCGGGCAAAAGATTTTACAATGAAATTCTTCATCTCTTCTACAGCCTTATCGTAAGGTATTACTTCAGAAATTTTGAAGAAAGCCGATTGCATAATGGTATTGGTTCTGTTGCCCAGACCAATTTCTTCTGCAATTTTTGTGGCATTGATAATGTAAAATTTAATGTCGTTTTCAGCCAGGTATTTTTTTACGCTATTGGGCAGGCGTTTTTTTGTTTCCTCTTCATCCCAAATTGAGTTGAGTAGGAAAGTTCCGCCTTTTTTCAGGCCTTTAAGCATATCGTAACTGTCGAGGTAGGCTGGCACGTGACAGGCTACAAAATCAGGTGAGTTTACCAGATATGGTGAGCGTATTGGTTTGTCGCCAAAACGGAGGTGTGATGTTGTTACTCCACCAGATTTTTTGGAGTCATATGAAAAATATGCCTGACAGAACTTATCTGTAGTTTCTCCGATAATTTTAATGGAGTTTTTATTTGCACCAACAGTACCGTCAGATCCAATTCCATAGAATTTTGCTGAGTATGTACCTTCTGGCGAAACATTAATCTCTTTTCCAATTTCAAGCGAATGGTTTGTTACATCGTCTACAATACCTACGGTAAAGTAGTTTTTCGATTCTTTTTTCTTCAGGTTATCGTAAACACTGAAAATTTGAGCTGGGGTAGTATCTTTTGAAGATAATCCATAACGGCCACCAATAATTTTTGGTGCATTAGCATCATCTTTGAAAAGTTCTACTATGTCAAGGTAGAGTGGCTCACCATGTGATCCCGGCTCTTTTGTCCGATCCATAACTGCAATGTTTTTCACAGATTTTGGAAGGGCCTTAAAGAAATATTTAGCTGAGAATGGACGGTATAAGTGTACACTTATTACACCTACTTTTTCGCCTTTGGCTATTTTGTAGTCAACCACTTCTTTGATGGTATCAGTAATCGAACCCATTGCTACGATAATATCTTCGGCATCATCTGCTCCATAATAGCTAAATGGATGATATTCGCGACCCGTTGTTTTCTTTATTTCCTGCATGTATTCTTCAACAATGTCAGGAAGCTTGTCATAGAATGGATTGGCTACTTCGCGTGTTTGGAAGTATATGTCGGGATTCTGTGCTGTTCCTCTGGTAACCGGATGCTCAGGATTCAAGGCATTGTCTCTGAATCTTTGTAATGCCTCATAATCAACGAGTTTTGCCATTTCTTCTGTTGTAGGAGCTTCTACCTTCTGGATTTCATGTGAATTTCTGAAACCATCGAAGAAGTGTAGGAATGGTACGCGTGATTTTATCGAAGCTAAGTGCGCTATGGGTGCAAGGTCCATAATTTCCTGGATGCTGCCTGTTCCTAACAGGGCAAAACCTGTCTGGCGTGTAGCCATAACGTCGCTATGGTCGCCGAATATTGATAATGCCTGAGCGGCCAAACTACGAGCCGATACGTGAAATACGCCAGGTAATAACTCTCCGGCTATTTTATACATATTGGGAATCATTAACAGCAATCCTTGCGATGCTGTAAAGGTCGAAGTAAGGGCTCCTCCCTGCAAGGATCCATGAACTGCACCTGAAGCGCCGCCTTCTGACTGAAGCTCTGCAACTTCTACTGGTTCATCAAATATGTTTTTCCTTCCATATGCTGCCCATTCATCCACATATTCTGCCATTGTAGATGATGGCGTAATCGGGTAAATCGCTGCTACTTCACTAAACATATATGCTACATGCGCTGCAGCATAGTTACCGTCACAGGTAATAAAGTTCTTTTTAGCCATACTTTTCTGGATTTATATTTAGAATTTTTTCACCTACAAAATTACATTATTTGTTCCTTTTTTCCTTACAAATATGTTGTCAAACCGTTTATTTTGACTTATATAAAAGCATTTTAAATAATAATATTCGAAGGGGCACAACAAAAATACGGATTATTGGGGAAATAATCCGCATTATAAAATATCGTTTGTGGTTTAGTTATAAGAATTCGAAGTAAATCTACAAATATTTATAAAAGGTAAGTGTCTTTATTTGTTGTCTTTAGCAGCATCTGCATTTGTAGTTACTCCCATGTCGCAACAAGTTTCTGTGCAAGAAAAATTGATGTTTCCGTCAGCATCAACGGTGCCCTGAATTTCGCAGTTAGTGCATTCTCCCGTTCCCGTGCATGATATAGTCCAGCTTCCGCCATCTTGTTCCTTTAGTTCTGTAAGGTTTTGCTGCTTTGTAATTAAATTGTTGCTTGTAAAATGCACTTCTCCTTTACCAATAGCTATAGTTTCTTCTATTTTACTATCAGCCCTTACATAAGAAATGATAGCTGCATTGGCTTTCTCACTTTCCAAATATTCTATGGAAGTTATTCTGTCATTGGTATTTAAATTAATAAACGATTTAAGTTCACTAATTGAGTTAGCTGCTTTAAAGCCTTTGGGCGATGTAAGCTGGAGTTCTTCTTCTCCCTGGGATTTTATTTGCTTCTGTTCGCAACCTGCAAATAACAAAAGGAGCGAAAAAGCTAAACTTAAAACTGTTGCTGTTTTTTTCATAGTACTATTTTTTGGGTGCGAAATTTGAGTAATCATTATTACGTAGCAATGTACAAAGAATAAGAGACTAACAAAACTTAATCAATAAAAAAAGCGGATTCAATTTGAATCCGCTTTTGTAATGTTATATGAGAGTTTATTTTATTTATCCATGGTCAATAAAAACTCTTCATTGGATTTAGTTTTTCCAATTCTGTTTCGCATAAAATCCATCGCTTCTATGCTATTCATGTCAGCAAGGTAATCGCGCAACACCCAAATTCGGTTGATTAAATCTTTGTCGATCAATAAATCTTCGCGGCGTGTGCTTGATGCCGGAATGTCTATTGATGGGAAAATACGGCGGTTCGATAGTTTTCTGTCGAGTTGGAGTTCCATGTTACCGGTTCCTTTAAACTCTTCAAAGATTACATCGTCCATTTTGGAGCCTGTTTCTGTAAGTGCTGTAGATAGGATGGTTAAGGAACCTCCATGCTCAATTTTTCTCGCTGCACCAAAGAACTGTTTGGGCTTATGCAGTGCATTGGCATCAACACCTCCCGACAACACTTTACCAGAAGCTGGAGATACAGTATTGAAAGCCCTGGCCAGTCTTGTAATAGAGTCGAGCAATATTACAACATCATGGCCGCATTCTACCATGCGCTTGGCTTTTTCATGTACAATGTTTGCCACTTTTACATGTCGCTCTGCTGGTTCATCAAAAGTTGATGATATAACTTCTGCATTTACACTACGTGCCATGTCTGTTACTTCCTCCGGTCTTTCATCGATAAGTAAAATTATCATGTAAACCTCGGGATGGTTTGCTGCTATGGCGTTGGCAATGTCTTTCAGTAATACCGTCTTACCGGTTTTGGGCTGGGCTACAATTAATCCTCTTTGCCCTTTACCAATTGGAGCAAACATATCAACAATACGTGTCGATAGATTACTTTTTTTGCCTGTAAGATTGAATTTTTCGTGAGGGAAGAGTGGCGTGAGAAAATCGAATGGGGCTCTGTCTCTAACTTCCTCTGGTGGACGGCCATTAATTTGGTGAACCTTAATTAATGGGAAATATTTCTCACCTTCTTTGGGTGGACGTATGCTTCCTTCTACAGTATCGCCGGTTTTTAGTCCAAAAAGTTTTATTTGCGATTGACTTACGTAAATGTCATCCGGGCTGTTGAAATAGTTGTAGTCTGAAGATCGGAGAAAACCATAACCGTCAGACATTATATCCAATACACCGCTTGCTGTAACAATCCCTTCAAATTCAAACCGTTTATTTTTATGGCGGTCACCATTTTTGTTCTGGTCTGACTGATTGCTTTCTTTTCTGCCAGGTATATTTTTGGAAACTTGTTTCTGTTCCTTTTCCTGAGCTGGTTTCTGATGTTTCTTTTCTTGTGCAGGTTTTGGCTTTTCTACGGTTTTTGGTTTCTCTACAGGTTTTGGTTTCTCTACAGATTTTGGCTTCTCTACCGGTTTTGGCTTCTCTACCGGTTTTGGTTTTTCTACCGGTTTATTTTCAGCTACAGGCTCATTTTGTTTTGCCGTTTCTTGTTGCTGATTGTCTGTGCCAGTTACAGGTTGTGTTTTTTCTTTTTTCTCAACCCGCTCTTTGCGTTTGGGCTTTGATTTTTCCTGTTCACCAGCTTCAGCCTGATTCTGTGAATCCTGTTTCTTGTCTTGCTTTGCTGAAACTCTTTCAACCCGTCGGACTCTGGGTCTCTTTGAACTTGATTTTTTGTCGTTGTCCTCTGTTTGGGATTGCTGTTCTTCGGAGGCTTTAATAGCTTGCTGGTCTAAAATTTTGTAGATGAGATCCTGCTTTCGTAAAGATTCAATTTTTTTAATTTTTAGATCAGCCGCAATCTCTTTAAGTTCTGAAACAAGTTTTTTGTTCAGTTCTAAAATATCGTACATCTGAGTGTAATTTGATTATGTAAAATTGTGGTGATTATCTAAGAAGATTGACTTGGGAATTATGTGACAATAATACGCAATAAACCTAAATTGACAAAATTTTTTGGAAAAAAAGTAGTATTTAAAAAAGTTGTTACCTTTAGATTTCTTTCTGTAATTTTAATTATATTGACCCAAAATGATGCAGTGTAAACTTCTTCAGTGTTTTTAAACTACTTTTATTTAATTAAATACATGCAATTTTATGTTGACATCCATTTATCGTGAGTTTATACAATCAAAGAAGTATTTCGATAAAGAAACCATGTTTAAGGCCCTGATGCAAAAACGTATTTACCGTGTTTTGCTGATTTGTAGCAATTATGATGCCTACATGCTCGAGGAGGACGGACGTATTGATGAACAGATTTTTAAAGAATATGTATCCTTAAACCTACGCTACCCACCGGTTTTTGTTCAGGCAAATTCTGCCACAAAAGCATTTAAGATATTAGAAGGAGGTAATATCGATCTTGTAATTTCTATGCTTAGCGTTAGAGAAACCGATGCTTTTCAATTATCTAATCAAATAAAAAGCCAATACCCTGAAATTCCAATTGTTGTACTAACACATTTTTCAAGAGAAGTGAGTATGCGCCTTCAAAATGAAGATAGGCGATCAATTGATTATGTTTTTTCATGGCTTGGAAATGCCGATTTACTACTCGCAATTGTGAAGCTTATTGAGGACCGAATGAACGTTGATAGAGATGCCAATGAAATAGGCGTTCAGGTGGTATTGCTTGTAGAAGACTCCATACGTTTTTATTCGAGTTATTTGCCCAATCTTTATAAGGTTATATTTCATCAGAGTGAGCGTTTTATGCAGGAAGGACTCAATGAACACCAAAGGATGATTAGAAAAAGAGGAAGGCCCAAAATATTATTGGCTACAAATTACGAAGATGCAATTGCATACTATAATAAATACAGAAATAATATGCTGGGCGTTATTTCGGATATCAGATATTCGAAAGATAATATGAAAGACCCGCATGCCGGTTTTAAATTGTGCGAACATGTAAAAGCTGATAATCCATATTTGCCATTTCTTTTGCAGTCTTCGAGACCCCAAAACAGAACTATTGCCGATAAACTTGATGTGGGTTTTTTGGATAAGAACTCCAATAAGTTATCGCTTGAACTTCGCGATTATGTAATTAATAATTTCGCGTTTGGCGATTTCGTTTTTAAAGATCCGAGAACAGGAGAAACAGCTGCAAGGGCGCACGATCTGGTTTCGTTTCAGGAGGCGGTTAGAACCGTCCCTGTGGAGAGCCTTCGTTTTCATAGCCAGCGGCATGACTTTTCAAAGTGGCTAAAAGCCCGTTCTCTTTTTTCGCTTGCCAATATTTTTTCAAAAGCTTCCACATCTGACTTTGATACAATAGAAGAGGTTAGAGAATATGTGCTCAAAGAAATATCTCGCTATAGAATTAATCGGGGCCGAGGTATCATTTCTAAATTCGAAGGAGATGGCTTCGATGAATACTCCATCTTTTCCCGGATAGGAGAAGGCTCAATTGGCGGTAAAGCAAGAGGATTGGCTTTTGTAGATAATGTTATTAAGAAACACAAAATATTCTATAAGTACGAAAATATCATCATTAGTATTCCTCGCACTATCGTATTGTGTACAGATATTTTTGATGAGTTTATGACCAATAATAATCTTTATGAAATAGCCTTACTCGACCTCGATGATGAGGTAATCTTACAACATTTCTTAAGTGGTACCTTGCCACATCATGTAAAAGATAAATTAAAAGCCCTTTTATCAAAAACATCAACACCATTGGCTATTCGCTCTTCCAGTTTGCTTGAAGATAGCCATTATCAGCCTTTTGCCGGTATCTATTCCACATACATGATTCCTTATATCAAAGAAGACGAGGAGATGCTGGAGATGCTCTTCAGGGCTATTAAAAGTGTGTATGCATCAGTTTTTTATCGCAGCAGTAAAGCTTATATGGAAGCAACAAGGAATGTGATCGACGAGGAGAAAATGGCCATAATTTTACAGGAGGTGACGGGTTCCACTTATGGAGATCGGTTTTACCCGACCATTTCAGGTGTTGCACGCTCGGTGAATTTCTATCCCATTGATCCCGAAAAACCAGAAGATGGCATCACCTCCATTGGCCTTGGTTTAGGGAAAATTATTGTAGAAGGCGGCAAAACGTTGCGTTTTTCTCCCAAATACCCCAAAAAGGTATTGCAGTTGTCAACACCGCAAATGGCTTTGACAGAAACGCAGAAGAAATTTTATGCGCTGAGCATGAATCCTGAGGATTATATCGATTCTACCGATGATGGAATTAATATGGAAGAGCTCAGTATAAAAGAGGCCGACAAAGACGGGGCGATTAAAAAAATATGTTCAGTGTATGATTTTCAGGATAATATAGTGCGCGACGGATCATATGGAAAAGGAAAAAAACTAATTACCTTCTCAGGGATACTGAAATATAACTCTTTCCCCTTAAGCGATATTCTTAATACTTTATTGCATGTGGGGCAAAAAGAGATGAATCACCCGGTAGAAATTGAATTTGCTGTAAATCTCGATACAGGAGAGGACTGTCCGGAAATTTTTAGTTTCCTACAAATCAGACCGATAGTTGAAGCGTCTGATACACTGAACTTTGATCTGGGGGAAGTCAATGAAGAAGAGTGTATACTTGTATCAGAAAAGGCGTTAGGTAATGGAATAATTGATGATTTATACGATTTTATTTACGTAAAACCCGACAGCTTTAATCCGGAAAAAACCAAGCAAATTGCTGAAGAACTCGATGATTTGAACCGGAAATTCAGAGAGGAAAACAAAAACTATATTCTTGTCGGACCTGGTCGCTGGGGGTCATCAGATCCGTGGTTGGGTGTACCTATTAAATGGAGCCAAATATCCCAGGCAAGGCTTATTGTTGAATCAGGTTTGCCCAATTATCGCATAGATCCGAGTCAGGGAACCCATTTTTTCCAGAATTTAACCTCCTTCCGTATTGGTTATTTCACCATCAACCCTTTTATGAATGATGGAAAATATGATGTTGAGTTTCTGGATAATCAACCTGCCGTATTCGAAACAGATTTTATAAGACATGTGCGATTTTCTCAACCAGCAGTAGTGAAAATTGAGGCCAAGAGAAACAAAGGCATTGTCCTGAAACCATGACATTTATCAGCTTTTCACGAAGTTTGTGATATGTGTTAAAAAACAATGCTAAAAAGTGAATTTTCTGTTAAGTTTTCATTGGAAATGATAAATGTTTCCTATTACTTTGTAAGCGACAATAATAAATTGTCGAATCATTGATTAATGTTCTTATAAATTGTAAAACATATGGATTTACAGAAAATTATGGCTGAACTGGAGGCCAAAAACCCCGGTCAACCTGAGTTTTTGCAAGCAGCCGAAGAGGTGCTTGAAAGTATTAAGGGTTTTGTAGAAGAAAATCCTAAGTACAGTGATCAAAAAATTGTAGAGCGTTTGCTCGAACCTGAGCGTGTTATTATGTTCCGTGTATCATGGAGCGACGATAACGGTGAGGTACAGGTGAACCGTGGTTACCGTATTGAATTCAACAGCGCGATTGGACCATACAAAGGTGGTTTGCGTTTTCACCCAAGTGTTACATTGGGTGGCCTGAAATTTCTTGGATTTGAGCAGATCTTCAAGAATTCACTGACTACACTGCCTATTGGTGGTGGTAAAGGTGGCTCTGACTTCAATCCAAAAGGAAAATCAGACGGTGAAATTATGCGTTTTTGTCAGTCATTCATGACTGAACTATTCCGTCACATTGGCCCGAATACAGACGTTCCTGCCGGTGATATCGGTGTTGGAGGCCGCGAAATCGGTTTCATGTTCGGTATGTATAAAAAACTGCGTAACGAATATACTGGTGTATTTACTGGTAAAGGCCGTAATTGGGGTGGTTCACTCATTCGTCCTGAAGCAACAGGCTTTGGTAATGTATATTTTGCCAAGGAAATGCTTAAAACCAAAGGAGAAACGTTTGAAGGTAAAACTGTCGCCGTTTCAGGTTTTGGAAACGTAGCCTGGGGTGCAACTCAAAAAGCAACAGAACTTGGTGCTAAAGTAGTTACAATTTCAGGTCCTGACGGATATATTTACGATCCGGATGGAATTAGCACAGAAGAGAAATTCGAGTTTATGCTTGAGTTGCGTGCATCGAACAACGATGTTGTTGCTCCATATGCAGAAGAGTTCCCAAATGCAAAATTCTTTGCTGGTAAAAGGCCATGGGAGCAAAAAGTTGATGTGGCGCTGCCATGTGCTATCCAAAATGAATTGAACCTCGACGATGCCAAAGCACTTGTTTCTAACGGTGTGATTTGCGTATCTGAAGGTGCCAACATGCCTTCAACTCCGGAAGCTATCGAGCATTTCCTTGATAGTAAAATCCTCTTCGGACCTGGTAAAGCTGCCAATGCAGGTGGTGTTGCTGTTTCTGGTTTGGAAATGAGCCAAAACGCAATGAAACTTAGCTGGAGCCCGGAAGAGGTTGATGCTAAGTTGCACACAATTATGGAAAGTATTCACTCTGCTTGCCTGAAATATGGTACAGATGGTGATTTCTGTAATTACGTTAAAGGAGCCAACGTTGCTGGTTTCATTAAAGTTGCAGATGCAATGATTGATCAGGGTGTTGTATAAACATCAATCAAACATAATTTTAGAAGCCGCTGTGCTCGCAGCGGCTTTTTTTGTACCCCCTTACACCAATCTGTAACCCATGCATAATATGATTTTTCCCTCCCTCAAACAGATCACATGGATTTGTTATCAATGGGTGATACGTTTCAGTCTAAACATACCTGAACCCGCATGATAGCTTTCACTGATGTGGCCTCACAAAACCAGCCCATAAAAAAATCACCCACCATACCAAAAGGTACAGTGGGTGGACAAAAAATTAGTATTTCGAGCTGCAATTGATTTTACTTTTTAATAAACAATTGCTGTTTTACGCCATCCGGTTGCACGACCTTAATGAAATACGGGCCGGGCTTGAGATGATCTACAGGTATGGTGAGTTTTTTAGAATTAAGCTTAATAATTTCACACACATTACCTGAAATACTTAAAATGCTGAGTGTAGCACCGGGTTTAAATTCTCCGTTTACGGTTATTTGGTCCCGGGCCGGATTAGGCATCACCTTAAAGTCGGCACCGGCAGCATTGATTCCTGAAATATTGCAATCGGGCAGATAAATACATAAGTCCTGTGCACATACCCTGTTATTCACTTCCATAAGCAGCGTAAAGCAAATAATGCTGTCGTGTGGATTGGCATCAAAGAACGGAATTTCAACGGTGGTTAACCCTGGAGGAACCGGGTTGGGTGAAATGGTTCCAAATGTTCCGCCTGAGCCCGAGGTTACTGATAAGTTGCCATTGGCTCCATAAATATTATCCACTGTAACTTCCAGCGTATATTGCCATCCTTCGTCGGTTTCCTGTTCACAATGGGCACAACTGCTAAATACCGGTAATTCACAATTATTGTCGCACTCGGGTAAATCGCTGCATAACACTTCTGTTCCGCAACGTTCGCCATCGTAAGATAGGGTTAGGTTAAAGCAAACCGTGGTATCAACAGGTGCCATATCGGTAAAGGTAGCTGTTACGGTGCTTGTGCCCAGCGGTATAACCGAGGGTGTAATACCGGTAACTGTACCTTGCGAACTGTAAATGTTTACAAGGGCCCCGGGTCCAAATCCATTATCAATTGTAAAATTGACGTTATAGGTTTGGTTGCCGTTTTCATCCAATGGCCCGCAATCAATTTTGTGGGTGGCTGTAACGTCGCAACTGTCGCACGGCACAAAGTCAATTTGTATAACATCTGAAGTATCGGTACAGCCCATGGCAGTTCCAATCACGACCTGGTAATTGCCAGACTGGTGCAAAGGCACATTCAATGTGTCGTAAGTGCTGCCGGCAATCGGATTGCTATTGTACAACCACTGGTACGTGGCGTACCCTTGCGGTGCATGCCATACCAGTTCGGTTACCGTGTCGCAAATATCGTAACAGCCGGTCATCAAGCCGCAAAAATCGGGTAATGGATGGATAAAACGGGTGGCATTGGACTTACATCCCAGCGAATCTACAACCGTATAGGTATAGCTGCCCGCAGCTGAAGCCCACAAACTATCGCTGGTGCTTCCAGTGTTCCAGTAACTGTGGGTAATGTTGGTGCTGTTGGAGCTTCCTTCAAGCAGATGGGTTTCGCCTGCACACATGGTGCCCGGTGTATTGATGGTTACACTCGGGTTGGGCATCACCTCAATGTTTACAGTATCGTAACCCACACATGAATCGGCACTCATTACTTTTACGCTGAGGGTGTTAGTGCCCATATTGTTGGCATAAAAAGAATACTCGTTATTGGTGGGCCACATTACCGTGCCGTTAAGTGTCCACTCAAAGGTGTAGGCTCCGCTCGGATAATTTACGGTATAGGTCTCCTGTTCGTTGTAACATAAAACATCATCACCGTTAATAATCGGTTGGGGTACCGGATTTACCAATACGCCAATGTTATTGCTGCGGCTGTAACAATTCAGGCTGTCGGTGACTTCCAGGTAATAACTTCCGGTATAATGTGCCCAAATATCCGGGGTCGATTCAATGGTTGACCACAGGTAGTTGTATCCGGGGTATCCATTATTCACCAGGCTTTGCAGTGTAACGCTATCGCCTGCACAAAATATAGTGTCAGATAAGGCTGAAATTGTAGCATCCAGCGTATTGGGCAATACATTTACGGTGGTTGCTGAAGAGTCGATACAGCCGTAGCTGTTGGTCAATTTTAGCGATACATTGTATGCTCCGGCTGATGAGTATGTTTTCACCGGATTGTTGACCAACGAAGTGGCGCCATCACCAAAACCCCACTCGTATGAACTAATGGTTCCTGAACTCATGTTGGTATAGGCAATAGGTGCCTGCACGCAAACTGAATCCATGGCTATAATATTTGCATTGGGTAAATCGTCAATGACAATTGTTTTGGTTATTTCGCATACACCGTTTACAATCAAGGTAATATCGTACGAGCCCGGAGCCAGGTTAAAGGTGGGGTTCGTGCTGGTACTCACCACACTGCCCGAATTGATGGTCCATTCGTATGTAGGTACCGGGGCAGTGCTTAACACCTTGGTATTGTTTATTAGTTTTACAGATACGGTGTTGGAACCGTCCATGCAATATATAGAATCGATAAAATCTGGAATATAGTTAATGGTGTCTACTTCTGAATAACATATGGTGCACGAATCGGTACCTGACTGGTTGGGAACCTGCACGCAGAGCTTTACGCGGTAATATCCGGGTTCGGTAAAAGTGTGGGTGGCATTTTGTCCTGCAACCACATTACTTCCACTGAACGGGTCGTCGAAGTTATACACCGGATTTGTGGCATTTGAAGAAAAGTTTCCTGCAAATGAATCGACGTTGCAATCTAACCGTGTACGGGTAAATTCAACAAATGACCCACTAAGCGGTGTGCATTCTACACAACTGGTGTCAATGGGAATTACGTTACTGGTGTCGATACATCCAAAACTGTTTTGCCCTACGACATAATATTCATCTATTGTACTGGTGGTGTAATTGGTTCCAGAGGCCAGCAATGTGCCGGAGCTGTTGGAATGCCAATCGTACGAGTTACTGGTAACCGGAGATGCCACGTACATGTGCACCGGCGGTACGCTACCACAATAAACCGTGGGATCGGGTGTTGAAATGCTAATGTTGGGCCTGGGGTTTATCATGATGCTGGCTGTAGCCGATGCCGTACTGGTGCAAAAACCTGAATAGCTGGCATCGACTGTCACGATTTGATTCCCTGCTGATTGGAAAACATGAGTTACTGTATCTCCTGTAGCTGTCGTACCATCCTCAAAGTTCCATGTGAAAGTTGCATTGGTGCCTGAGGCAGTCATAGTTACGGGCGCTCCCTGGCAAGCCTCTGCCGGCAGATTTATCCCCGGTGTTGGCGGTGCAATTACCTCCACGGCATAATCGGTGGAAATAGTTTGGTTACAGATGGTGCGCTCCAGGGTTAACGTGGCCGGGCCGTTGTAGTTGTTCCACTCTACGGTAATCTCAGCCTCATGTTGGCCTGATACCACACTACCTGCAATTTCGGGACTGACAGACCAAACAAAGTCATCACCTTGCGAGGTGGTATAATAATCCTGCTGGCCATTGGCGCATACTGTATCATTTCCAAAAATATCGGAATCAACCAAAGGCAGGAGCGAGGCTACAGTATCTTTAAAAACTGTGGATTTGCAGCCGGTAACAGGGTTGGTTTGATATGTTGATATCACATAGGGACCGTTATTATCCCAAACTACAGAGGCTGTTTGTCCTGTGTTTTGGGAAGGATTGCCGTTTTCAAATTCCCAGCTGAGGCTGTAATTGGCGGCCGTAGTGAAACCATAATATTGGTAGGGCACGCCCGCGCAAACCGGATCGGGGCCCATTATGCTGTCGGGCGGGGCAGGTAATTCGTTTACCTTTAGAATAAAACTATCCGGGGCATCACAATAATTGTCACTTAAATCATTAACTGTAATTTCAAAGGTTCCGGGGCCATAGGACCATGTTGTATCAAAAGGATCAGTGGCGCTTTGCACATGGGTTAAGTGGGTTGTACTCCCTGCAGCATCGGTAATGGTCCATTCCAGATCACCAGAGGTTGAGTTGTTGTAATTCACTGTCAGCATCGACGAATCACAAATTTCTTCGGGATATGAAAGATAAAGCCGCGGGCGTACCTCAATGTCAAGCAGAGCCGTACCACCACATGATAGTTCATTTTGACTGCCCGGGGTGTTGTGGTAATACTCCACTTCAATTTGTCCGCCTGTAAAATTAGGGTCGTAAAAGCAGACCTTTACTTCGTGTTCATTAATGGTATCAGATTGCACTGTAACTCCGTCAGGGAAATGCCAAACAATGCTGTCCACCGGAATATTGCAATCCAGCGTATAGGTTTCGCAGGTATACTGACATACCAACTCCTCGCCATGAATATTTGCAGATGGCGAAATAACAGGTATTTCCACTGTAGTAGGTGTAGAGCAAATGCCGTTGCAACCGGGTGTTGAAACCGTTAAATATGCCGGACTGGTATTGCCCCAGGTCACGGTTACTTCGCTGTTGGTAGAATCGCCCTCTATGGTACCGTTGGTAGCCGACCAAAGGTAATCGGTACAGGTCGAATCGGTAGAGTAGGTAACAGTGCTTCCCGGACAAACGGTACTGATACATTCAATTTCGAGGCCGGGGTCGCTGGAAACATTTACCGTAACATATGCAGTATCTTTACAATGGCACTCATTTTCAATAATAAGCATGGCATTGTACGTGCCGGGACTGCTATAGGCATAGGTTGTATTTCCATTGCTTTCAGATGCGTTGAGTACCTCAGTGCCACCATCGCCAAATACCCAGGTATACGACCATATAGGACTGCCGGCTCCTGCGCTGGAATTGCTGTAAAATTGAATAGGTTGATCCAGACAGGCATTAATGACACCGCCACTTGCAGTAGGTTCTGAATTAATACCGGCCAAAGGTTTTGGCAATATTTTCACGCAAATTTCATCGCTTCCAACACAACCGTTGGCGTCGGTTTCGGTCACTTCAACTAATCCGGTTCCTGCACCTGTCCAAAACACATCAATTTGATGGGGTGTGGTGGAATCGACCACAGCATTTCCGGTAACGGACCAGGAATAAGTGCTTCCGTTGTGATAAGGCGTTGAATAGGTGATCCAGGTGGAGTCACAAACAGAAAAACAAGGATTACGGTTTTCGCCATCGGCACCATCATCACCTTCCTGGATGTTGCCGCAAGCGTTTTCAAACGAGGGCTGAATATTAGGCACGGGCAGGGGATGTATGGTGATATCCACCGATTGCGTGCAAACCACTTGGTTTAAACTGTCTTTTACAACCAGGGTAAGCTCTCCGTTGCCGGGCATATTCCAATTAACATCCACAGTGGAACCTGTGCCGGATACGATGCCGTTGTAGGCATTCCATTGGTATATTTCACCTGAAGTCCCGCTACTATAGCTGACCACTTCATTTTCGCAGACATCAATATCACCTGTAATTCCGCAATTTTGGGAAAAAACAGATTGAACGGAAAACAGTCCTATGATAACCAGGAACAGGTAATTTTTAGAAAATAGGTAAATGTGATTCATGGGGTAATTTTTTAAGTGTTTACATTTTTTGTTGCTCAGCAACCTTTTTTAAAAGGTTATATTATCTTATAGATAAGAATAAAAGATATTAATATCTTCAAATGTATGGCTATATTCAGACAATATCAATTATAAATACTTAATAGTAAGTTAAATATTCGTATATGTGAAAAGTGCTTGTTTGGGTTTGATTACCAGTAGTATGTGTTTTTTTTAACGCAAAAAGATATTATGAGAACATGATTATACCTAAGTTGAGCGGTTTGAGCGCAGTGAAAAAGCGCTTTACTTAGGTGAAACCTATACAATTTCTTTATCCCCGATACTTTGTGCACAGGGCAGGCAGTGAGCGAGAACCTTTAGCTCATGACCTAAGGGAATAAACGCTTAATTTGGGTAGTAAATAAATAATCAATGAGTCCAACACCCCTTAAACTAGTGTGGCAGAGCAGTAAAAAAACCATCAGAAAATTCACTGTTACCCACCGGCCTTGTCCGATGGCTTTTAGCGTGTGTTCTATGTAAATGATAAATTTCAGGTGAGCTTTGCTGGGGGCGACCTTTGAAAGGTACTATATAAACATTTGCGCGGTCATAGGCGAGATGAATTCTGGTTGTTTTTTTGTCACGAAATCGGACGTTTTTTTATTTTATTTATTTATTCATGGGTTTCTCCTTATTTTAGTATAGATAATTCGGTTATCAATGTTGAACTAAAATAAGTGAACTATGAGTTTTAAAACTTTTCTGTTGACGCTTTTCCTGGGGGTTTTTGTATTCTCTTCACCCCACGAAAGCCTTGCGAAGAAAAAAGACAAAGATGAAAAAGCGGCTAAAGATACTTTGGTCGGAAAATTAAACGCTTTTAAGTGGCGTAGTCTCGGACCAGCATGGGCAAGCGGACGTATTGCCGATTTTGCAGTGAACCCTGATAATTATTCTGAATATTATGTAGCTGTTGCATCGGGTAATGTATGGAAAACCACTAATCACGGCGTAACTTTTAAACCTATTTTTGATAATTATGGTGCCTATTCCATTGGTTGTGTTACCATGGATCCCAATAACCATAATGTGATTTGGGTAGGAACCGGCGAGAACAATCACCAACGTGCCCTCGGGTATGGCAATGGTGTTTATAAATCTGTTGATGGTGGCCAGTCATTTAAAAATATGGGACTGAAAGAGAGTCGCCAGGTAGGCGATATCGTTATTGATCCCCGTAATTCCGATATCGTTTTTGTGGCAGCAGAAGGTTCTGCATGGGGCCCCGGTGGAGAGCGCGGGCTTTATAAAAGTATTGATGGTGGCGAAAACTGGAAAAAAGTAATCGATATTTCCAAACACACCGGAGTAAATAACGTGGTTATTGATCCTGTGAACCCCGATATAATGTACTCCACCTCAGAGCAGCGCAGAAGAACCCACTACACTAAAATTGGTGGTGGTCCCGAATCTGCAGTATATAAATCAACTGATGGTGGCGATACATGGCGCAAAATAATGAAAGGCTTACCCGGAGTTCATATCGGAGGTATGGGCATTGCTGTTTCGCCGGTTGACCACAACGTGGTTTACCTGATTATGCAGGCTGCCAAAGGTAAAAGTGGCTTTTACAGGTCTACTAACCGCGGAGAAAGCTGGCAGCGCATGAGCGATCATAGTTCAAGCGGACAATACTACAATGAATTATTTTGTGACCCGGTTAATGTAGATAAAGTATACTCGGTTGAGACTTTTTCACATTACACAGAAGATGGAGGTAAAACATGGAAAAGGTTATCTACTAGCAATCGTCACGTAGATGATCATGCACTGTGGATTAATCCAAACGATAACAAGCATTTTATTATTGGTGGCGATGGCGGTATTTATGAAACTTACGACGGAGGAAAACACTTTAATTTTAAAGCCAACCTTCCTGTTACCCAGTTTTATCGCGTTGCTGTAGACAATGAGTACCCGTTCTACAATGTTTATGGAGGAACACAGGATAATAATTCAATGGGCGGACCGTCTCAAACCACAAGCAGCAAGGGTATCAGAAACGCCGATTGGTTCGTGACCATGGGCGGTGATGGCTTTTTTGCAGCCATTGACCCTACCGATCCAAATATTGTTTATACCGAGTATCAATATGGTAACATGTACCGTTACGACAAAAAATCGGGCGAAACTGTTAAAATTAAACCCCTGGAAGGGAAGGATGAAAAAGCCTATAAATGGAACTGGAATACACCGTTAATTCTTAGTCCGCACGACCATAAAACTTTGTACTGTGCGGCCAATAAAGTATTTAAATCAACCAACCGCGGCAATAGCTGGGAGGTAATAAGTGATGACCTTACAGCACAAATTGATCGTAATACATGGAAAGTGATGGGTAAATACTGGAGTGCAGAAGCAGTTGCTAAAGATGTTTCAACCTCACAGTTTGGAACAATTGTTTCGTTGGTTGAATCACCGGTTCAGGAGGGGCTTTTATTTGCAGGTACTGATGATGGTGTAATTCAGGTAACTGAAAATAGCGGTGAAACATGGACAAAAGTTACCGGTTTCCCGGGTGTGCCTGAACATACCTATGTGAGCGATATTTTTGCCGACCGCTTTAATGCAAATGTTGTTTACGCTACGTTCAATAATCATAAAAGAGACGATTTTAAACCCTATATTCTGAAAAGTACCGATAAAGGCCGTACATGGGATATCATGGTAGAGGGATTGCCCGAAAATGGTCCGGTTCATACCATTACACAGGATCATTTGAATAAAAACTTACTTTTTGCCGGAACAGAATTTTCTGCCTGGTTTAGTCTTAACGGCGGTAAAAAATGGCATAAGTTAAGTAAAGGCCTGCCCGCTATTGCTGTAATGGATATGGCTATTCAACCACGCGAGAACGATTTGGTAATTGCTACCTTTGGTCGCGGATTTTATGTTATTGACGATTACGCACCATTAAGAAACATCACTGAAGAGATGCTCAAAAAAGAGGCGCATTTGTTCGATGTGCCCAATGCATTGCAATACGCGAAAACACGCGGCCGCTACAATCAGGGATCTGATTATTACTATGCCAAAAATCCAAAGTTTGGTGCAGTATTTACCTATTATCTGAAAGATGCTCCAAAAACAAAACGCCAGGAGCGCAGAAAGAAAGAGCAGAAGCTTTTTAAAGAAGGTGAGCGTATTCCACAGCCAACATGGAGAGCCCTTGAAAAAGAGGAGCTGGAGGAACAGGCACACCTGATTTTTACAATTAAAGATGCCAATGGAAATATTGTACGTAAAATCAATAAAAAACCATCAAAAGGTGTGAACCGCATAAATTGGGATTTACGCTATACTGCGCTTTATCCAATGTCTGAGAAAGATGAATTCAACCCGGTTAAAACCGGTGGCTCAGGAGTGATGGCCGCACCGGGTGAATATTCAGTGGAACTTGCATTGTGGGACGATGGTGAAGAAAAACCACTGGCAGGCCCCAAAACTTTTAAAGTAAATGCACTGGAAAACACCACCTTGCCAGCTGATGACCGTAACGAACTTATGGCTTTCCAAAATAAAGTAATGAACATGTACGGAGCTGTGAGAGGTGCTGATTACCTGAATAAAGAGTTGATAAAGAAAGCAGCTACCATTCAGCAGGCTATTTATGCTACACCAGAAGCTTCGCAAGAGCTGGCCGACCAGGCACGAGCCCTTGCCAGTGAACTTGAAAACATCAGGTTCAAATTACATGGTGTAGATGCTAAAGCCAGTTGGGAAGAGATTCCACCAGCCGAAATACCTGTGCTAAGAAGAATGAGCAACCTAATGTGGATACATTACAGTTCAACAACCAATGTAACCGGAACTGCTAAAGAGCAATACGCTATTATGAAGGATATTTTTCCACCTATTGCAGATCAGTTAGAAAAGATAGCAGAAGAAAAAATACCTGCGCTGGAAAAAGAACTTAACCAACTAAATGCACCCTGGACACCAGGACGTATTCCTGAAATACAGGAGTAAATAATTATTAGGTGAAGTGTTTATGACATAAAATATAACACACTGTGTCTTCGCGTAGCCGCGTTCGCTGAATCTTTAGCGAACGCGGACGGCGAAGCAAGGCTGCACTTACGCATAGCTTTCGCTTGAATCAGTCCTGTTTTTATTGTTATGTTCTAAGCATGGAAATATATAGATTTGTTTTTTTTAATAATTAACCAGATTATTGTATTTTGCGGTGCTAAATAATTATTGAAAGGGTAAAAAAATGAATACACTATTAACCGTATTATTGGGAATTATCGGAGGTCCGGAACTGATCATTATTGCCATTATTATTTTGGTATTGTTCGGCGGACGAAAAATTCCCGAACTCATGCGTGGGTTGGGAAAAGGTGTCAAAGAATTTAAAGATGCCAGCAATGAAACAAGGGAAACCATCAAAAAGGAACATGAAGAGTTAGAAAACGCTATGAATGGCAATTCAGGAAAAAATAAAAAATCCTAAAATCGGAGTCGTTTTTTGCTAAAACCCAGTCTTTATGTTCGGTTTGTTTCCCCGCAGAAGTAGCAACATCGACGAGATGTCTTTTTTTGATCATCTCGAGGAGTTGCGATTTACCATTATTCGTTCCATTTTGGCATTAATGGTTTTTGCCGCCATTGCATTTTTATTCAAAGAGTTTATCTTCAATACAGTCATATTGGGGCCACAAAAGGCTGATTTTATTTCCAATATTTTGTTTTGCCGGTTTAGTCATTTTATTGGTTCCGAAGCCTTATGTATGAATCAGGCTCCCGTAAATATCATCAATATCGAGATTGCAGGGCAATTCAAATCTCATTTAACCATCTCATTGATTGCCGGAGTAGTTTTGGCCATGCCATTCATATTGCGTGAAATATGGCTTTTTGTGAAGCCGGCATTAAACCCCGGTGAGCGCAAGGGTTTCCCGCTTTCGCTGTTCATGGCTTCATTGTTGTTTTTCATCGGTGTCGCGTTTGGGTATTATGTATTAAGTCCGGTCACCATAAATTTTCTTAGTACTTATCAGTTAGATGCAGGTATCGAAAACCAAATACGCATAGGTTCTTATGTGCGAACCATTTCTATGCTTTGCCTGGCAACCGGCATTGCTTTCGAGATGCCACTTATTGTATTGTTCCTTACAATTAACCGCATTATAACCGCAGCCTTTTTGCGCAAATATCGCAAACATGTGCTTGTGTTCTTTTTTATCATTTCTGCGGTCATTACACCGCCTGATGTAATTAGTCAGTTTTTAGTTGGCATACCTTTGTACCTGCTTTTCGAGCTTTGCATTGTTATTGCCAAACGCATGGAACGCAGGTTGCTACGTAAGCAGGAAGCTGCAGCATAAGAATTGTACCCAAATAAATTTATACAAGCTACATCTTCGATTTAGTTTGTAGCTGTATGTCAGAAATAAGCATTTCCTTATCAACCGCTTTGCACATATCGTAAATGGTAAGTAGCGCAACTGAAACAGCAGTAAGAGCCTCCATTTCAACTCCTGTTTTGCCCAGACATTCAACTTTGCTTTCAACGCTTACCCCATTTTGCATAATCCTGGGTTTCACATCTGCCTTTGTTATCATAAGGGTATGGCATAAGGGAATCAGGTCTGATGTTTGTTTGGCTGCCTGTATTCCGGCTATTTCAGCTACAGTTAGCACATCGCCTTTTTTAAGGTTGTTTTCCTGTATTAATTGTATGGTTTCCGGTTGAAGCCTGATGAAACCTGAAGCTACTGCCACGCGTTTCTGGTCGGGCTTATAACCCACATCAACCATGTTAATTTTGCCTTCTTCATTGATATGCGAGAATTTCTTTTCCATCTGTGAATAATTTGAGAATGTGTTAATTTGAAAGTTTGTAAATTAAGATTACCCTCCAATATTATAAAAATGATGCGAATGCGTTCCAGTACCTTTTTCAGGCTTTTGGCCCAGTGCCTTTAAAATTGCGTTTCTTACACCAAACTCTCTGATACTAAACCCAAAATCACTGTGTAGACAAGGTTTAATAAGTCCATCGGCAGTAATGCGCAAGCGGTTACAAATGCTGCAAATACCACCTTCGCCACCTTCTACGGGATAAAACTCCCCGGTTTCGAGGTTCATTTGTCTGATAAACCTGATTTGTAATCCTTTCAATTTGCAAAAATCGCTTACTTGCTTTGCATCGTCATCGTTTACACCTTTTATACGCACAAAATTAATTTTTACCGGAGTTAAACCTGCATTCAAAGCAGCATCAATTCCTTCAAATGCATTGGCGATATTGCCGCCCGAGATTGTTCTGTATTTTTCGGGGTTGATCGTATCGAGACTGATGTTTACCCTTGAAAGACCTGCTTTTTTTAATGACCGTGCGTATCGGGGCAGGAATATCCCATTGGTAGTCATCCCAATTTCATTAATACTTCGAACAGACTTAATCCGTTTCACAATATCAAGTATATCAGTTCGTAATAACGGTTCTCCTCCGGTAAGCCTGATTTTTGTAATACCCAGTGGAGCACTAATTTTTACAATTTCTTCTATTTCAGTCGCACTCAACAAGGTTTTGTCATCCATCCATTTAATTGGCCCGCCGGGCATACAGTAACTGCAGCGCAAATTGCACCGATCGGTGAGTGATATGCGCAAATAGTTGATATGGCGATTAAAACGGTCTAACATAAACTTCTCCTCCTTCGTTAATGATACCAATGCCTTCGGGAACTTCCATGAATGCATTGGCCAGTGTCAATGCGTTAATGTGTGCTGAACCATGAAACCCAACCTGACTGACAAGTCCCTCACTATCAATCAGAACGGGAACAACAGCAAAGCGGTTGGTTTTTTTCCTGACGAACTTTTCTTTTAACCGTGCTTTCAGCACGCTGGGTTGCCAGTCGGTATGCTGCCATGTATACAAAAAAGGCTTTACAAAATAGGTAAATTGTACAAATGAGGAAACCGGATTTCCCGATAACCCAAAACAAAATTGCTTTCCTTTTTGCCCGAGGAGCATGGGGTTGCCGGGTTTCATTCCGGTCTTTCTGGTTAATACCGAAAATTTTTGTTTCTCCATTATACGAAATATAAAATCATAATCTCCTTCTGATGCACCACCCGAAACAATTAAAATATCGTTGTTCTCAAGGCTTTGTTCTACGGTTCTGTTTATGGCGTCAAAATCATCGGGCACAATTCCAAAATAGCGACCTTCAATACCCATTTGCTGCAACTGAGCTATTAGTTGCGGCGAGTTGCTGTTCCGTATTTTACCTTTTCCGGGTTTTTCCGAAACTTCGGTAAGTTCGGTTCCGGTGGCCATAATTGCCACACGCGGAGTACATGAAGTGGCAACCTGTGTATATCCTGCACTTGCCATAGTACCAATGTGTGATGGTTGTATGAGGGTTCTCCGAGGCACCAAAATTGTTCCTTCGCGATAATCTTCTCCCAGGTAACAAATGTTGTTTTTGGTATCGGTCCCGGTAAAACTGACCGTTCCCGCCCCGCGTTCATCAGCATATTCAACCATAAAAACACAATCAGCGCCCTCCGGCACTGCAGCGCCGGTCATAATTTTCGCACACGTGCGGGGTTCAATCTTTTTTTCTGGCCATTTACCGGCCGGAATGGTTTCTACCACGTGCAGCGCTTCAGATAAATCGGCTCTTCGACAGGCATAGCCATCCATGGCTGCTTTATCGAATGGTGGCATGGGCATGTCAGCTTTTATATCTTCCCTCAGCACCCTGCCAGCAGCATGCCCGAGTTCCACATTACAAATACCGGAAGGGAAAGAATCAGGAGAGATTTTATTCAAAATTTCAGAAATATCAGTCATAATCTATTTTTTTATGAAACCATTATCTTTAATCGCAATGCTTTCTGCTTTTATATTAAATTTTCCGTTTTTATAAACTGTCACATCAGGTTTATATTCCAGGTATTTTCGCTTATCAATGGGTATTTCTCCTTTATGAACGAAAAGAAACAGAGCCGGCTTCAGATAATACCTCATTCCACCCGATTCGCATACAAACAAGTTGTCGGGGAAATTTTGTTCCAACCACTTTACCAAGATGGGCAACTCACGGTCGTGTGCCCTGACAAAGAACGACCGAACTGCGCCTGCTTGTTTCATGCGGGAACTATCTTTGTCGTTTATGCCGTTTTCTTCACTAATTATTAGACCCGGTCTATTCAAAATAATTTGTTCCATTTTATGGGTATCATGAAAGTGGGGAGATATCTTAAGTGCCATAATTGGACGGAATTGCGATAAATGGCGAATAATTTTACATGCGAGTTTGGTTTTACCGACATTGCGGCCTGCTCCGGCAATCAAAATTATATTTTGAAAAGCACTTTTCATATTTTAGAGTTTTTAGAATCTCCCATATCAATTGGGGCATTTATATTTCTAAAAGCATCTGAATCCGGGAAAGTTAAAAATTTTGTGTGAACCTGTTTAAGTAGGTTTAGTACTTTAAAATCCTCTTTTTCTATTTGGCTGACTATAATCGGCAATAGTTCTTTTGAATAGTAACCGATAAGCGGTTCGGTTTTACTGCCTTCCAATACTGGCACCACAGCCTCAAAATCGTTGGCAAACTGCAATATTTGGTTCCATATATCGACAGTAAGAAATGGTGTGTCGCATGGCATAAAAATATTACCGGAAGTTGCCGACCAGCGAAGACAGGATTCCAGGCCACCAATAGGACCGGCGTTTTTGTAATTGTCAGTGATTACAGGCATATTAAACTCTCCATATTCATTGCTATTTGCACTAATGGCTGCGTTGTCAGTTATCTGGTTTATAAGCGACAAACTGTAGTCAATCAGCCGCTTGCCGCGAAATACCAGGAAAGCCTTGTTTTGGCCCATTCTGCGGCTTCGTCCGCCAGCCAGCACAAATCCCGTAATATTTTGTCGTTTTTGCATACTTAGTGACTATCAATGGAATAAAGCATATTGAAACAATGAAAAACAACTTTGCTAATTTCATCCATGTATTCATTTACTGCTTTGGGACTTCCCGGAATGGCAAATATCAAGGTTTTACGAAGGGTGCCGGCAATAGCACGACTAAGCAAAGCGCCGGGTTTCTCCATACCATATTTCATGCGTACCATTTCCATAATACCGGGAATTTCTTTGTCGAGCAATGGCCTGATGGTATCGGGGGCAATATCGCGCGGCCCAATTCCGGTGCTGCCTGTGGTAATTATCATGTCAAAATCGTCCTCAACCGCTTGTGAAATTCTTCCGGCAAGCTCTACCGGTTCGTCAGGTAAAACATACAGTTCGGTCTGATGTTTTCGATTCATGGTTTCCATCAGTGAATTTATTTTTTTTACCGCTAAAGGACCGCTTTTATCTTTGGCCTTTCCGGCATTGCACCTATCGCTCAATGTAATGACCAGGATTTTAAATGTCTTTGGTACAAACACCAAATCATCGCCGGTTTTCAGAAGTCCGTGATTTACCACTCGACAAAATATGCCTTCACGTGGCATCACACAATTGCCAACTTCCTGAAATATGGCGCAATTATTACCATGGCATTTTTTTCCAATCTGCGTAACTTCCAATTCTACACCATTACAAGAAAACCTGTCAAGCACGCCAATCATTTTCGCATCGAGTCCACTGAGCGTAATGTTTTCTGCAAATTCACCGGGTGCAATGGACCGTCCTATTTCTTCGGAAAATTTATCGATACGCTCGCTTCCCAGCAGGCTTACCTGCCGATGCCAGTTGCCGGCGTGGGCATCGCCCGTTATCCCAAAGTCGGTCAATTCAATGTGGTTGACTGGTTTTTTAATGACGCCCTTTTTTTCGGAAATATTTAATGATTGAATCTTCATAGTTTTAATTTTTTTTACCAAGCTTATTGAATGTGTCAAAATTAACAGGCAGGTAATACAACAAAGTTCCCAAAACTATGGCTATTACAAAGCCATACTGAAGGCCGCTTGCCAAAATACCTGTAAAAATAGCTATTATAAAACCCTTATTTTCAGGTACCATGTCTTTAATAAGCAACATAAGGGCAATGCCTTCGAAAAGTAGAATTACGCCAAGCACGGGTGATGGAAATACTTTTATCACCGCATCAAAATTATTACCAAAAAAGAGACCCAGCGATATATAAAACAATCCGTAAAAAATTACTGAACCGCCTGTGCGTCCGCCAAAAACGTAGTGTCCTACCATGCCGCCCGATCCATGGCAACAGGGAACACCACTAAGAAAAGGAACGACCAGATTCATTATTGAATAGGTAGTTCCTATTTTTTTTACCGACAACTCCTCTCGCTCCGGAAAGAGGTCGTGACTCACTTGTTTTGTGGCAAGAATAGAATTACCCAGCGATAACGGAATCTGAGGAACAGCGAGCAATATAAATCCGGCAGCGATATCATTTATATCCGGCACATTAAACCGGGGCAGACCCAGTCCAATCGATTCTCCAAGGGAAGCAATATCCACTTTAAATCCAATGGCATAAACCACTCCCAATGCAATAACAATTAATGAGGCCGGAAAACGTTTGCTGTCGATAAAAAATACAATAATTGTCAAAGCCACGAAAGCCAATACATACCCCCATATACCATCGGCAGGAATATATTTTTGCATGGCCAACATGCTCAACTTTATGCCCAGACCAAATTGAATACCCCGAATTACAGTTTTGGGAATAAGCCGGGCGAGTCTGGTCAAAAGCCCGGTTTGCGATAAAATAAGCATGACAATGCCAATTGAGAGACCTGCACCAAGCAATATATTTCCGCCAATCTGCTGAGCAATTACGAGAGTGGCCATGGCTTTTAACGGTTGCACGGGCACGGGCATTTTATAAATTAGACCGCTAAAAATTTGCATAAAGCCAAAAACAATCAACACACTGGTGGTATGCAAGTCTGCGGCAATAATCATGGCCACTATAAGCGGGAAATCGGTTCCAATATCGCCAAAAGCCCCCGATAATTCGTTTCTGTTAAATTTTATTCCTTTTATCAAATCCATAAAAAAAGCATCTTTATTCTGTTTTTAGAAAAAAAGATGCTTTTTGCCAGTCTCACTAAGTTCCGAAACGGTCAAACACCGCCTTGAAAGTTCATCATGAAACAACAGTACAAATACATCTCCTTTCCAAGTCATCCCTGATTTTAGGGAATCGGGAGGATAACAGGTTTCTCTGCTATCCCATCGGTTAAAATTTCATACCCGAAACAGGCTTAGAAATAGTAACTCGGAGCAATAATTATTATTTATTCTTTAAATCATTAGTGCGTTAAAATTTGAAATGAAGTTATAATTTTCCATGAAAAACGGGTTAAAACTTTTATCCTATAGCTATTAACAGTTGTATTCACTTCGTTCAGGCTGCAAGATACATAAAAAGAAAAGAACAACAATACCGTCAATAGTCCGGAAAATTCATGAATAATTTTAGAAGCCCTTTGAAAACAATAATCTTGTGAATCAATACGTCTTGATTTTTAAGATGAACTAACAATGGTTGCGGCAGTTAGGCGAGCCTTGCTCTGCTGGCTGTATTCGGTGAAGCGAATACAAAGAACAACCCTGAGTACATACATTAATATGGATATATAAACATTTAGAATCATTATGAATTAGAATTTAGTCTTCTTTACTATTTTTTTTATTTGTAAATTTGAATGAATAAACAGCAGAGAAAGTTAGTTAAATCCCTGTAAGTTTAGTTTTTGAGGTACAATTTGCAATTATTAAGCGGGAATGGAGCAGGGCAGTTGATTACTTGTGTTAGATTCTGATAAAATTTCAGTTATGAAGAGACGACAATTTATAAAAATTTCTGCTTTAGGTGCCGGCTCACTGGCATTTTCAGGTATGGCCCTTAAGGCAGCCGAAAAAACGTTCTTTTCGGACGATGTTCCAGGAGCAGATAAACTTAAGCGTGTTCCGACCTATTGCGAGGTTTGCTTTTGGAAATGTGCAGGCTGGGCTTACACAGACGGCAAAGGCTATATTAAAAAGGTAATTGGGAATGAGATCGATCCGCATAGCAATGGACGTTTCTGTCCGAGAGGCACAGGTGGTGTAGGGATGTACAATGATGAGGACCGTTTGAAAAAGCCGCTCATTAGGGTAACCGGCAAAGACGGAAACCAAACGTTCCGTGAGGCATCGTGGGACGAAGCCCTGGATGTGGTGGCCAAAGGCATGAAAAAAGTAGCCGAAAAGCACGGTCCTGAATGCATGGCATTGTTCACACACGGTTCTGGCGGCAAGTTTTGGGGTCATTTACTAAAAGCTTATGGCTCAAATAATATTACGGCTCCATCTTATGCCCAGTGCCGTGGCCCGCGCGAAGTTGCGTGGATAGGCACTTTTGGACAAGGTTTGGGCTCGCCCGAACCAACCGATATCAGAGATACGCGCTGCTTAGTCCTTATTGGTTCGCATTTGGGCGAGAATATGCACAACGGGCAGGTTCAGGAAATGAGCGATGCCATTGACAAAGGTGCAACCATAATTACAGTCGACCCCCGGTTTTCAACCGCAGCGAGCCATTCAAAACATTGGTTACCCATAAAACCGTCTACCGATTTAGCATTGCTCCTGGCATGGATGCATGTATTGATAAAAGAAGGGTGGTACGATAAAGAATATGTAGAAAAGAATACTTTAGGATTTGAGCAACTTAAAGCTCATGTGGAAAAATATACCCCCGAATGGGCTTACGGAATTACAACCATTAAACCGGATGTGATACGCGAAACGGCGAGGGAAATGTACAACGCATCACCCTCGGTCATTGTGCATCCTGGAAGGCACGTTACCTGGTATGGTGATGATACACAGCGCCTCCGCGGGGTAGCCATATTGAATGCCCTGCTGGGAAGCTGGGGACGCCGCGGCGGTTTTTATATGGGCGACGGTATTGCCTTGCCCAGTTACCCACATCCGCCTTATCCCGAACCGAAGAGAAGTTGGAGAGACGCATTTCCCGGCCAGTACGAATTGGCCGATTTAGCTTTGGCCAACGGTATTTGTGATGCCACTATTCCTTCTGCCTCACGCGATTGTGATATCAAAGGTTGGATTGTGAACGGAACCAATTTAATTTTTACCCTGCCTGACCTCCGAAAGACACAAGAAGCCATTCAGAACCTGGATTTTTTGGCAGTAGTAGATACCATGCCCATGGAAATTACCGGTTATGCTGATGTGGTATTGCCGGAATGCACCTATTTGGAGCGTTACGACATGCTGCGCACCTCAAGGCATCGCGAACCAACCATTGCATTGAGGGCGCCTGCGGCTAAACCAAAATACGATTCAAAACCCGGTTGGTGGATGGCCAAGCAAGTGGGGCACAGACTGGGCTTAGATAAATACTTCAAATACGACACCATTGAAGAGGTGCTCGATTGGCAATTGAAACAAATAGGTTCATCGCTAAGGGAAATGAAACGTTTGGGCGTAAAAAAACTAAATCGCAGTGTGTACAACCCAATTTATTTTGATGATCGTGTACAGCAGGAATTTTATACCAATTCGGGAAAAATTGAACTTTACGCAACTTCGTTTGCCGATAAAGGCTTTGACCCCATACCCACATACACGGCACATCCGGAGCCACCCAAAGGCTATTATCGCCTGATATACGGACGTGCGCCTATGCACACCTTCAGCCGAACAGCCAACAACCCAAATTTAACCGACCTGATGGATACTAATTCGGTTTGGGTAAATCCAAAAGTAGCCAAACGGTGGGGCCTGAAAAACGGACAGGAAGTCTGGTTGCAAAATCAGGATCAGGTAGTTTCTACTTTTCCCATAAAGGTAAGAATTACGGAAAGAATTCGTTGGGACTCCGTGTATATGGTCCACGGTTTTGGCCACAAAAACAAAAAATTATCAAGGGCACACGGACAGGGTGCTTCTGATTCAGAGTTAATTACAAATGTTATGGTTGACCCGCTCATGGGAGGAACAGGAATGCGTGGCAACTTTGTTACTTTTCTTACCACGAAACCTGAGAAAGGAGGCTTATTATGAGATATGCCATGGCTATTGATACGAAAAAATGTGTCGGGTGCAGCGATTGCGTAGTTGCTTGCCAAACCGAAAATAATGTACCTATAGGCTACGCCCGCGACTGGGTAGTGGAAATTAACAGCGGAACATATCCGCAACTTGAAACTGAAATACGTTCGGAACGATGCAACCATTGCGAAAATGCGCCATGCGTAAGATGCTGTCCCACCGGAGCCAGTCACTTCAGCGATGGTGGAACCGTTTTGGTTACGCCCAACGAATGCATCGGCTGCGGTGCCTGTATTCAGTCGTGCCCCTACGATGCACGATTTCCGCACCCGGATGGGCATGTAGACAAATGCACATTTTGTTTGCACCGCGTAAAAGAGGGACTGGATCCGGCATGTGTGGCGGTTTGTCCTACCAAATGTATGTATTTTGGCGATCTGGAAGACCCGAAGAGCCCGGTTTCACAAGTTCTAAAAACACGAAAATATAAAGTGCTGGCACCCGAAGCCGGCACCAAACCGCATGTATATTATCTCATATAGAAAAAATAAAAAATAGTTGCGATTATGAAAGAAGAAATAATTGTAAGCGGCAGAATGAACCCGGGCGTCGATCCGGTACTGCATGTTTGGGGTTGGGAAATTCCGGTCTATTTGTTCCTGGGCGGACTCGCTGCCGGCCTGCTGTTTTTTGCCGGCTTATATTACTTACAAGGCAAAGAAAATAAATATACCACAGCCGTAAAAAAAGCACCGGTATTGGTGCCTGTAATATTGATTTTGGGTTTGCTCGCATTGTTTCTTGACTTACACCACAAACCCTATTTCTGGAGACTTTACACCACCATTAAATTAGAATCGCCCATGAGTTGGGGGGCATGGACTTTGATGATAATTACCCCGCTTTCGATAATCTGGGCGGCGCTGCATATTCGTGAGTGGTTTCCGAAATGGGATTGGAAATTCGAGTGGTTAAAGAACCTTGAAAAATTCTTTTCCAATTATAAAAAGCCCATGGCCTGGGCAATGGTCGTTCTTGGTTTGATATTGGGTATTTATACCGGCATATTGTTCTCGGCTTTCAATGCGCGTCCGTTGTGGAACACTTCCATTTTAGGGCCGCTGTTCCTGGCTTCCGGCTTGTCAGCCGGAGCTGCCGCAGTCATGCTAATTTCTAAAAGTCATGATGAACGAAAACTATTTGCCCGTATCGATTTAATTGTAATAGCCGTAGAGCTGTTTTTCATCATCCACATGTTTATGGGATTTATGGCCAGCACGCAAGTACAGCAAGATGCCGCTCAACTATTCCTTGGCGGGGCATATACCGCTCCCTTCTGGATTTTTGTGGTGATTTTGGGAATGATTGTACCGGCCGTGCTTGAAATTATGGAACTTCGAAAAATGAAAGTTCCCGTTATTATACCGGCTGTGCTCATTTTATTCGGCAGTTTTATGTTGCGTTGGTTAATTTCCAATGCGGGGCAAATAAGCAGGTATCTTTATTAAAAATATTAAATTCAATCAGAACCCGATAGCGGGTGTAAAAAAATCTATAGGTATGAAGCAAAGAAAATACATTAATCCTTATTTGGGAGGCGTTCTGTTGGGGTTGGTACTATTAGCGGCTTATTTTATATCGGGTCGCGGATTAGGAGCCAGCGGTGCTTTGAAAAGTGCTGTGGTGAGTACCGTAAATACGGTAGCGCCTGCACATGCCGAGAATGCAACTTTTTATCAGGAATACAATGAGACGCATAAAGGCGGACCGCTAAAATCGTGGTTAGTTCTTGAAATGCTAGGTGTTATTGTGGGCGGTTTTCTTTCCGGAGCCGTCGCCGGACGATTAAAGCTTAAGGTAGAACATTCGCCTAAAATTACATCAAAACGCCGATTGCTGTTTGCTTTGGCCGGCGGTATTTTATTTGGGTTTGGCTCGCAGATGGGGCGCGGATGCACTAGTGGAGCGGCCCTGAGTGGAATGGCTGTTCTTTCGCTTGGCGGTATTATTACCATGGCCGCCATTTTCGGTTCGGCGTTTGCGTTTGCGTATTTTCTCCGCAAAAACTGGATATAATTAGTGCGCGTAGTCTCGAATTTTATTACTACGCACCGGAAAAAATTAAGCGTTTTCTTGGATTTACTATTTGAATATAAAAAAATGATAATATATGGGACCTTTAATAGTTAACGAAGTCATATCATCAGGCACCAACTTGCTTTTTGCCTTTTTGATCGGAATAGCTTTCGGGTGGGTATTGGAATCCAGCGGTTTTTCTTCGAGCCGGAAACTGGCCGGTCTTTTTTACGGATACGATACCGTGGTGCTGAAAGTATTTTTTACGGCCGGTATTACAGCGGCCATCGGTCTATTGTTGTTCAGCTTGTTTGGCTGGATTAATCTGAACTGGATTTATGTAAATCCAACTTATTTGCCTTCGGCCATACTTGGCGGTGTTATTATGGGCGCCGGTTTTATTATGGGGGGATTCTGCCCCGGCACAAGTTTTTGTGCAGCATCCATCGGTAAAATAGATGCTTTGGTTTTTATCGGTGGGTTGTTCCTTGGAATTATCATTTTTACCGAAGGATACCCAATTTGGGAAGAATTTTATAAAGCCGGATTTAAAGGTTACCCAAAATTAAGTGAAATGCTAGGGCTTTCGCAGGGAACTTTTGTGTTTTTTATGGTGTTGGTTGCTTTCGGTATGTTTTATGTAGGTGAATGGGCAGAGAAGAGGTTCCCACGGGAAAAGTATTAAATAGTGTCCGTCAATAAACTCCATTTTCTGCGTTATTCTCACTCAAACTCGTATCATTTACACCAGTAAACTCAACGACTTTGAGTTTCGAAAGCCTTGAAAATGGAGTTTATTCACTGGACACCCCGACTTTATGGACAGGCTCTAAATAATGCACTCAATAGTTGAATTTTAATTTATAGATTATGAACATTATAAAAAATATCAAACCCAGGATTCTAACAGCTTTGGTATTGATACCCATGGCCTTTGTATTGGCTTTTGTACCTGAGAACAAAACCGATAAGTATAAATTGTCAGTGGATGAACTGATTGGGGAAATAACTCAGGGTACGCAATATTTTTACGCCGAAGAAGTTGCGGACCTCATTATAAAAGAAGATCCGTCAATTCAGTTAATTGACGTACGTCCGGCAGATGAATATGAAAAATTCCATTTGCCCGGAGCCATTAATATTCCTTTATCGGATATACTGGCCGAAAAATGGAAATCACAGTTAAACCAGGATGTGGCAAATAACGTGTTTTACTCAAACGGAACAGTAAAAGCAAACCAGGCATGGCTAATTGTTACGCAGTTGGGCTATAAAAACAATTATGTGTTGCAGGGAGGTCTGAACCATTGGGCTGAGGTTATAATGAACCCCGATAAACCTGCTCCCACCGCTCCACGCGATGAATATGCCAAATATGATTTTCGCCAGGCCATGGGCAATGCTTTGGGCGGCGGAACACTTGAAAAAAAGGATACAAAGGAACAAGCCCCGCCACCAATTCCTGATATCCAGAAAAAATCGAAGAAAAAACGTGTGCAGGGCGGCTGTTAATTTTTTTGTTTAGGCTCTGTGGTCTTTTACAGGAGCCCATTTTTAATGAAAAATATCGAATTCTTAGGGTTTGAAACGAAATAACTTCGGTTAATCTGAATGTTATTTCGCATCAAGCCCTTATTTGTTTTTCAAATCGGCAATTAATTGTTTTTCGATTATTTTAATAAGTTTTTCAGGGCCATAGTAACCCGAATTTCTAAAGAACTCTTCTCCTTTTTTATTGAGTAACACCTGGCTGGGGATTGTCGCTATACCAAACGTCTTCATTAATTTGAGGTTTTTGGGTTCCAGTACATTCAAACATACTATATTCACCTGGTGTGGATATTTTTCCCCAATCTGTTTCTGCACCTTTTTCATTCGTTTGCAGTTTACACAATTATCGGCGCCAAAACCAAGAAATGTCATTTTATAGCTTCGTTTGTTTTGGGTGTAATTGTACAACGAATCAATTGCCTTCTGCCCCGATTTTTTGACCTCTACAGGTGTTTGATTCACAATCATTTCTGACATATACTGGTCCATGTCGTCTTTTTTGATGAAAAGTAGCACGAGCAATCCTGCCAGTAAAATGAATATGAACCACGGTAAAATTTTTTTTAGCATCGTCGTATTAAATATTAATATTCTGTTGATTAGAAAGCTCTTAAAGGACAAAGGGATTGTGCCGAAATAACTTGACGTTTTAAACTTGTTCTTTTGCCCTTTAACTTCCTTGAAAATTCATTAAATAGCCCGCTATTCGCAGTATTTTCAAGTTGCTAAAGAACAAAATAACTTCGT
>NZ_JBSRDC010000053.1:0-78644 GCF_055145285.1 Salinivirga sp.
CCTTTTCATCAAGGAAAAGGATAAGAAAAACAATTCATCACGGATGCCCTGGTCTATGCAACATAGTTTAATTCTATTGAGCAAAATAGGACGGGTCACCCAAAATATTAATTTAAAACTCACAATGGACTGATAATCAGTGGTACATTTTTAGGGCGTTGATGTGGTGCACAAAACAGGTGAGTGCCATTTTTCGGGTTCAAACTACCACCACCCGGCTAAAGCGGGGCGCCTGGTCTTATACCTTAATACTACTCTATTTCCAGCTTTATTTGGCTAAAAATATCCAAAGCCGTGGTGAGGGTGCTCAAATTGGTATAAAGCTTACCATCGGCGCCATAGGGGTGGCTGTGCCCTAAGGGGTTCAGGTACCACGCATCCATGGGGTTGGCCAAATCTATGGTTACGGCATAAATTACAGCCGGTTGGCAGGAGGTCAGGTATTGTGTATTTTCGGGGTGTTTGGCATTGGTCCAAAAGTCGTTCACATCCCAGGGCTGGTTCACTTCGAGCAATACGCGGACTTTACCTTTTAGCGGCTCGTCGGTTCTTACTGCAAGGTTGAAATTTTGCTTTGGTGTGGCGCCTGTATAGGCATCGGGCACGGGGTTGTCTGGGGTGGGTACGGCCGCACTGCCCGGTTCCCGGTCATCTCGCTTATGAAACCAATAAGGCAAAGCTGCAGGTCGGTGTGCCCTACCGGGGCCTTTCTCCCACTTAAGATTACCAGCAGGTTTATATGGATAAATGCCGGTTCCTACACTTTTTGTAACAAAGAGGGTTTGTATGAAATTGCCCTGTAAATCTTCGACCCAAACTGCAAAACTGGGGTGATTGTGTGCCTCGCCCGCCTCAAAATGCAACTGCAGTGCTGTGCCTTTGGCAGCCTGGTTTACGGTGAGTGATTCAGTTTGGCCTTTGACAATGGCAGCCACTGAAAGCAGCATGATGGTGAACGCAAATATATTCTTCATAATAGAGATTTTTTTTTGTTTAAAACTCTACCATTACGCCAATGGTAGGCAAAACTGTACCCTGGCCGTCGCTGGGTATTCTGCGCAAATCATAGCGCTGCTCTTCGGGCGGCGCAGAGGGATTCACAATAACCACATTGCCATCCTCATCCTCGTTAATATAATTGTCCTGATCGTCTGCTTTAAAGTTATACACATTTTGAATATCGAGATACAGCATCAGCGACCATTTGTCGAAATAAAACTGCCGGTCGACACGCAAATCGAGTTGGTGAAAAGCCCCGAGGCGCTTTTCATTAAACCTGTCGTAGTCGAGGTAAGGCTGATTGCGGCGATCCCATGCCGAAACCAGGCTGGAGGTTTGCAAATCGTAGGGTGTGTATGGCGCACCGCCCACAAAGCGCCATTTCATTCCCACATCCCAGTTTTTACCAATTTTACGCGTGGCGGTAAGGTTATACAAAATTCGGTTATCCCATGCCGATGGAACATAGTTACCCTCAATATCTTTAAATTCACTACGCACCAATGTCAGCGAGCTTATCAGGTTAAAACCCAATAAATCGTTGTGGCGCACCAAAAACTCAAGGCCATAGGCCCTTCCCTCGCCTGTGCTTGTAACCTCCTCATCGCCAAACACGCCAAAATCGGCACTTTTACCCGATATGGCAACTGAATCCTGCACAGAAAAGGGGTAATTCCCGTATCCCTTGTAAAATGCTTCAAGTGTAACGCGACTCTTATTATTAGGTTGATATTCAATTCCGCCAACTATATGATCGGCATAAAAGTACTGCAAACCGTTTTCCTTATTTATTAATACCCCATCCTCATCACGGTAGCCCATGGTGGTGTAAGAAGGTAACTGGTAAAATCTACCTGTATTAAAATTCAAATACCATTTTTCTGTAAGTCCATAGCTCGCAGAAAAGCGGGGCGAAAATTGGGTCAGGGGATTAGCCGTTTCGTTATCGTAACTACTACCGTCGAAGCGAAGGCCCAAAGAAAGTTGCAAACGTTCTGAGAAAAATCCCCGGCTAACCTGACCAAAAGCACTGTAATTCAGAAAATCGAGGTCAGAATTATCATTAATTTCTACAGTCTGGCCATTTTGAAAAATTTTATTAAAAGTAGTATTGGAATATTCTGCATACTCAGCGCCACCTCCATAAATAATCTTAAGATTATCGAGGCGGATATTATTTTCGTATCTAAATTTTGTTTCTATTTCATCGCTATCCAGATCAAACAATAAATTTTCCGGGGTCTCAATATTGTTCTGGTATTTGTAGGCTATGTTGTTTAAATGATTTCTTGAAAGTACAAAAGTGTGGTATCCATTATCCCGGTAATGTTTGTAAACAATTCCTCCGGTATAATTCCATTGCTCATTAACCGGCAAATAATTTAATATATATCGCTGATCGGCTGTTTCATTGGCATCTTTGTTCAGCTCAAACTGGTCCAAAGCTCCCAGACCAATAAGGATAATTTCGTTTTTTTCATCAAGTCTTATTCGACTTTTAAACTGGGCATCGTTGTAGGTGGGCAGAAAAGGCAATTCAAGCACGCTAAACAAAAACTGCAAATAAGAGCGACGAACAGAAAAAATAATACTGGCATTATCGGCCAATGGCCCATCGAGTGTAAGGGCAAGATCTGAAGCACCAATGGTTGCCCTGTATTTCATTTCCTCTTTATTTCCACTCACTTGCCTGAAATCCAGCACAGAACTCACTGCCCCTCCTCTGTTTGCTGGAAAAGCACCCGAATAAAAATCCACCTCACGTACAAAATCTACATTGATAATACCCACTGGCCCACCTGATGCTCCCTGGGTGGCAAAGTGGTTTAAATTGGGAATTTCAACTCCATCTAAATAAAATGAATTTTCATTGGCGCCTCCACCCCGGACTATCACATCGTTTCGGAATGCAGGGGTTGATGCAACGCCCGGAAAGGATTGAATAACTTTCGAGATATCCCGATTACCTCCCGGATTCTTTTCAATTTCAGCCACACCTATAGATCGCATCGAAATAGGGCTCTCAACTTTTTTTCGGAAACGACTGGCTACTACATCCACAGTTTCCAACTCTTTTGCGACTTGTTCTAATTCAATCTCAAAATAAGCTGTTTTAGCATTGGTTACAAGAATTTGCTTGGTCACAATTTTTTCATAACCCAATGAGGAAACTTCGAGCCGAATGTACCCGGGTTCCAATCCTGTAAATTTAAAATTTCCATCAATATCTGTAATGGCACCCGTATTTGTGCCACTCACAATTACATTGGCAAAAGGAACAGGTTCGTTATTGACGGGGTCAAACACCCTGCCTTCCAACTTTCCACTCTGGGCAAACACGACCGAACTCAGTGCTAAAAATATAATAAATAGGATATTACGTTGCATAACTTTTGTTTAATGAATCAACCTGAAAAGCTAAACAACAATAAATAAAAAATGTTGTTTCGGTGGAGTTTTTTATTCCGAAGTAGTAAAAATTATTTCTTTTCTTTTTGCTTAACCAATAAGTTCTTTAGCGCTAAATTGATATCAGTATAAATAAATTCAAATTCATACTCAAGCAAGCGGCTGGGAAACACTCTGGTACCATGAAGAATTGTTTCCTCGCCCATTTGACCGTAAAGCGCCCGTATAACAAATGACGGCACCTTCATAAAGGCCGGTCGACGAAGCGTTTTACCTACGGCCCGGGTGAAAGTTTTCATGGTGACAGGTTCAGGCGTTGTTAAATTGTATACACCATGGGTATATTTATCCTCTATCAAATGCATCATGGCCCTTATCTGGTCCTGGATATGAATCCAGGAAATGTATTGTTTACCGGAACCTATGGTACCTCCGGCAAATAATTTGAATGGTTTTACTACTCGTGGCAGCATCCCTCCCTTGTTAGAAAGCACTACACCTGTGCGCATAATAAGTTTGCGGGTGTCTTCAAGTGCTACCTTTTTAAAGCGCTCTTCCCATTTTTGTGCGAGTTCTGATAAAAAGTTGTCTCCTTTAGGCGTTTGTTCGTCAACTTTTTTGTCTCCGGTATTGCCATAAAAACCTATGGCAGACGATTGTAATAAAACATCAGGTTCCTGCGGTGCCTGCTGAAGAAAAAGCTCAATACGGTCCATGATGTCTAACCTACTCTCCAGCAAATACTTTTTACGGGAATTAGACCAGGGTTTCCCGGCAATACTGGCGCCTGTAAGATTTACAGCTGCATACTCACCACTTAACATTCGCTGCACTGATGGCTTAGCTGCTTCGGCATAGCCTATAATTTGATAAGGTATATTGTGCTTTTCAGGAAATCGTGAAACAACAATGGGTTGATGATTATTCATCATTGCATGTGCACAAAATTCCTGTCCAATTAAACCGGTTCCGCCAAACACGAGTATTACCATCTTAAAATCTAATTTTTAGAAAATTAAGTAAATTTATCTTCGATTACAACTATTTAACAATTAAGTAATATTCTTTCCTTTTTGAGAGAACATAATTGAATACGGTAAAGTTTAATATTTGGGTTAAAAGAAAAATTTATTTGTTTGTAACTTAACATTCAAAATGATCGTTTTTGTGGCCGCAAGGTCATTGAATATGCCGACACATAAATTTAAAACAATCTTTCAGAATCAAAATTGTAAATCTTCAACTTATCAGGTGTTCTGGTTTAAGGCTGTTTTATAAACCGACAAAGCTCTTTCCCTGGCAAATTTATGCTCAATTATTGGTTTGTAATAATCTAATGAATCGTATTCAGGAACCCATTTTTTGATATAGTGATGCTCGGGATCAAATTTTTTGGTTTGCAAGGTTGGATTAAATACGCGGAAATATGGAGCAGCATCGCATCCACTGCCTGCAGCCCATTGCCATCCCCCATTATTGGAAGCCAGTTCATAATCAGTTAGCTTTTGGGCAAAGTAGGCTTCGCCCCAGCGCCAATCAATCAATAAATGTTTAGTTAAAAAACTGGCTGTAACCATTCGAACCCGGTTATGCATATAGCCTGTATTGTTTAGTTCCCGCATGCCTGCATCTACTATTGGATAACCTGTTTTACCCTTTTTCCATAATTCAAATTCTTTTGGATCATTGCGCCAACGAATATTGTCGTATTGTGGCTTAAAAGACCGGCTGACAACCTTTGGGAAATGGTACAAAATCATCATATAGAATTCACGCCAGGCCAGTTCATTAAGATAAGTTTTATAGTTCGCAGCATGCTTTACCAGTTTACGAATACTAATAAACCCAAACCGTAAAGCCACACCCGCCCTCGATGTACCATGTAAGGCGGGATAATCCCTGTTTTTAGAATAATTACCCAATACATCGCTGTCGGGCAATTTGGTTTGGACTGAGATTGGGTTATACCGAAAGCCTACTGAATCCAGAGCAGGTAATTCATGTTTTGATGGTGATAAATTTTGCAACAAGTCCGCACTCCGATAAAACTTTTGCTTCTGTGGATCAAATGCAGCAAACCATTTTTTTGACCATGGCGTAAATATGGTGTAAGGGGTACCATTTTTTTTAAAAATTTCTTCCGGATGCACTATAACCTGATCCCTGTACTTTTTAAAAACAATTCCATTTTCATGGCATATTTGGGCCACCAATTCATCTCTTTGCAATGCATAAGGTTCATAATCTTCGTTGGTATAAACCGCTGCAGGCTTGAGTTCTGCAATAAGCTCTTTGAAAACATCACCGGGTTTACCATACTTCACCAACAAACTGCTTTTGTAACTCTTTGCAGTAGATTGAATAGACTTTAATCTATCATAAATAAGCGACACCCTGGGGTCATCCTCAGGTAGTTCCTCTAAAATATCTGTATCAAAAATAAAAAGCAACTGAATTTTAAACCCTGCATTCAGGGCTTCAAAAAGGCCGTGATTATCATCCAAGCGAAGGTCTCTCCGCAACCAAAATATGGCAATTTTTGAATCTACCATTGCTGAAGCGTTTTAATGAAGCGTGCCGTATCAATTCCAAAATAATGAGCAGAATCTAAAAGCTTTTGTTCCAGATCTTTTGAAATAGCTGGTTTCCGGGACAATATCCATGCATATTTTCGATCACTATTACTGACCAGTGCCCACTGATATTGTTCATCTAATGCAAGTACCAGGTATTCTGATTTGAAAAGTCCAAAAAAACGCACAATAAATGCGCCCTCTACTTCCGGGTTGGGTCGCCAGGCCAGGGCTTTGGCTTTTTTGTGTTTCCCATCGGGCGTATGTTTATATCCCTCATTCAAAACATTTACGCGATTATCATCCCGGAGGGAATAGGTAGCTGTTACATTAACAAGATCTTTTTCGGCACGCATGGGCAACCGGTAAATCTCATGCCACTTTCCCATGTATCGCTCCACATTCAGCGATTTTACAGTTGATGTATTCTCGGAAGTAAATTTTGGCATACTACATGAACTCAAAGTTAGTACCAGTACTATAAAAAAAGCATATTTGATATGCATGATATTAATATTTACCTTAGTTGGCAATTTCTTTTATAATATCTTTAAAATGCTCTATATCTTTTACAATCTGCACATTTTTGGGTAACTCAACAAGGTTATTTGCCTGAAACCCACTTATAAAAATCGTGGCATCTTTGTATTCTTGAGATAGTTTACCGATATAGTTTGCAATCCACCCCTCTTCCATACCGGCAGTAAAGGATGTAAATAAATATTGTGGCTTAACTTTACTATGCACTTCTACTAAATCTTCGAAGGGTACAATTTGTCCAAGATATAAAGTTTTCATCCCCCACTTTTTGGCAATGTAGTGGTAAAATAACAACCCAATCTCGTGTAACTCGTGGTCGTGCAGAAAAAATACGAATGTAGATGTTTTAATATTTGATTCAGGCACAATTCTATCGGTGGCAACGAATAATTTCTGACGCACCAAATTTGAAACGAAGTGTTCCTGTGCCGGGCTAATAGAACCTGTTTGCCACAATACACCAATTCTGTCAAAAAAAGGAAAAAGCAGATTTTTTACGGTCTCTTCAAAACCATTCTTAATGATGGAGCGATTCAAAACAGATTCAAACTTAATCTCATCCATATCAATCATGCTGATTATAAGGTGCTCGATCTGCACACTTGATGTATTAAGCCCGACATTTAGAGAAACAACCTTCTCACGCAATTCCTGGTCAGACAGGTTGGCGAGTTTAGATATTCTTAGTCCGTGCTTATTGAGCACAGCTATATTCAGAAGCTTTTTAACATCTGTATCACAATATGTTCTGATATTGGTCTCAGTTCGTTTTGGCTCAATTATTCCATAGCGTTTTTCCCACATTCGTATGGTGTGAGCTTTAATACCGGTAAGTCTTTCCAGGTCTTTTATAGAATACATCTCAATTCCTTTTAACGAAAAACATGACATGGTTGAATTTGTTTATTATTTTCGGAAGAATTTTAAACAAAAAAAATTTAAAGTATAAATAAAAGATATTAAAGGTATTTTTATCTCTTAATTTTATAAACTACGCAGCATTTCTTTGTACGATAATTGCTGATAAAAACGTATTAATTCGATTAGGTTATGTCAAAACGCGTTTCTTTTCGCACCCTGGGATGTAAGCTCAACTTTGCAGAAACATCATCACTTGCTTCAATTTTTGAACAAAAAGGCTATGAGCGCACAAATGAATATGAAAAAAGCGACATTATTGTCATTAATACATGTTCGGTAACTTCTCTTGCCGAGAAAAAAGGTCGCAACATTTTGTCAAAAGCTCGCAGAAGTAACCCTACAGCCAAAATTGTGGTTTTAGGATGTTATGCGCAATTGAGCCCGGAAGAACTTAGTGCACTTAAAACGGCAGACATAATACTTGGGAACGAAGAAAAATTCAAGCTTTTTAATTACCTGGAGCAGAACCAGGAAACTACAGTGCATACACATCCGTTTAAGGAAATCACCACTTTTGACAGTGCATGGTCTTCAAACGACCGTACCCGTACTTTTTTAAAAGTACAGGACGGATGCAGCTATTTTTGTGCTTATTGCACCATACCCATGGCCCGGGGGCTAAGCCGCAGTCCCAAAATTGAGACTATAGTGAAAGCTGCTAAAGAAATCGTCACAACCGAAACAAAAGAAATTATCCTTACAGGTGTAAATGTGGGTGATTTTGGCCACCAACATGGAGAAAGCTTTGCTCAATTGCTGCAAGCGCTATTAGAAATTGAAAACCTCCCCAGACTCAGGTTAAGCTCTATAGAGCCCAACCTCATGACAGACGAAATTATTCAAATGGTAGCTGACCATGAATTGCTTATGCCACATTTTCACATACCACTGCAATGTGGCACGGACGAAATGCTCAAAAAAATGAACCGGCGCTATACTACCAGTCTCTTTGCAGAACGTGTTTCAAAAATTAAAACACTGGTTCCCGATGCCTGTATTGCAGCCGATGTGATTGTAGGGGTACCGGGTGAAACAGATGCCCATCATCAGCAAGCCATGCAATTTATTGAATCTCTGGATTTATCGTACCTGCATGTATTTACATATTCTGCAAGACCCCATACAAAAGCAGCTGAAATGCAACATCAGGTAAGCCCACCCGTTAAACAGCAAAGGAGCCGCGAAATGCATGAACTATCGGCAAAAATGACCAATAAGTACCTGCAAAAAAACCTAAAAACAACACGAAAAGTACTGTTTGAACGGGAAATAAAAAACAACCTCATTTACGGATTCACGGACAATTACATAAGAGTAAATGCACCTTATACAAAAGGTATGGAAAACACAATTTTGAATGTATATTTGTCAGACATCGATCAGGAAGGAAATGTAAAAGGAAAAATTGTATGAATATACTCGAAACAATCAAGAATCCTTTATTGGAACTAATTAAAGACACCGGACTTTTTATAAAAAAAGAAAAGGGAGATATTGACGAACAACAAGTTGATGACAAAGCACACAACAGCTTTGTAACCTATGTAGATAAGCAAGCAGAATCTATGCTGGTTGAGGGTTTGCAAAAATTAATACCGGGGTCAGGATTTATTGCAGAAGAAGGTACAGCAGGAGAAACAAGTAGCGAGTGGCGTTGGATCATCGACCCGCTTGATGGCACAACCAATTATATTCACGATATTTATCCGGTTTCCGTGAGTGTAGCACTACAGCATAAAGAAAAGACTGTGGTGGGCATAGTTTATGAAATAGGACTCGATGAGCTTTTTTACGCTTTTGAAGGAGAAAAGGCCATGCTCAACGGAAAAGAAATCCAAACCTCATCGCATACCAACCTACAAGATAGTCTTTATGCCACGGGTTTTCCATATTATGATTATGAACGGCTACCCGGCTACATGAAAGTATTGGACCACATGATGCAACACACACGCGGCATTAGAAGACTTGGAAGTGCCGCCACAGACCTGGCATATGTTGCCTGTGGGCGCTTCGATGCTTTTTTTGAATATAGTTTAAGTCCGTGGGACGTAGCTGCCGGAGCATTTATTGTGCAAAAAGCAGGAGGTACAGTTATGGATTTCAAAGGTGGCGACAATTACTTATTTGGTGAGGAAATTATTGCAACCAACAGCCACTTGTCAAAAGAAACACAGAAAATAATAGCGCATAATATGGATTAGTAAAAAATCGAACAGAAGTATTATCTTTAACCCGTAAAACAGAAAAAACACACATCAAAGTTCCACAAAACACTGAACAAAACATAATTAATATGAAACGCATAATTATCATATTAGCAATATTAATAACGGGCATCGCACTCAAAGCCCAAACACCAACCGGTTATTTTCACTATGCACCTTTTATGGATATTAACGGTGAACCTTATCTTGAAACTTACCTTGCCATTGCAGGAAATTCAGTTACCTACAAACCCACTGATGAAGAAGATAAGGTACAGGCATCAGTTGAAGTAACTATGGTTTTTAAAAACGGAAACATTGTAAAGGCTTACCGGAAATTCAATCTTAAAAGTGCCAAATTAGATACCATAAAAGATGGTAAGCCAAGCTTTCTGAACCTGGAACGGTTTGCACTTGAAAATGGAACTTACAATTTCGATTTAACCCTGAAAGACAACTATACCAATGGAAAAAAATTCACTTATAGTGATATCATAACCATTGATATCGACACAGCAGAACTGGCTTTTAGCGGCATAACACTGGCCGAAAGTATAACGTCTACACAGCGGCGCAATCAGTACACTAAAAGTGGCTTTGATATTATTCCATTTGTAAGCAGCTTCTACCCCGACGAAGTAAATAAGCTCTCATTTTACGCAGAAATATACAACATGGACAAGGTGATAGGTCAGGATTCTATATTCCTGGTAACCACTTATCTCGAAGGAAACCCAACCAAAAGAATGTACACTGAATTTGCACATAAAAGTCGCAAAAAAGCAGCACCGATCAATGTCATCATGAAATCTTTCGACATCAGCAAGTTAAACTCAGGTAACTACAACCTTGTAATTGAAGTGCGCAACAGCAAAAACGAACTTCTAGGAAAACACAAAAGATTTATTCAGCGAGCCAATGCCGAATACAACGAATTAGATGTAGACTATACCAGCATTGACATTTCGAGAACTTTTGCACAGAAAATAACAAACTTCAAACAACTCGAAGATTACATATACGCCTTATACCCCATTGCCAATCGCATGGAACAAAATTTCATCCTGAAGGACTTTGACCCCAAGCAGATGAAACTCATGCAACAATTTTTTTACAACTTCTGGAAAGAACGCAACCCGGCAAATCCCGAAGCAGAATGGAACGTTTATAAAGATCAGCTGAAAATTGTACAGAAACATTTTGGCTACGGCAGAAGAAGAGGCTATGCAACCGATTTGGGTAGAATCTACCTGAAATATGGCCCCCCAAGTTCCATCAGAGAAGACCACTTAGGAGAACAACAAATAATTAGCTCCGGCGGAGCCGACAATACAATGATAGATGCTGTAGATTACCAAATATGGCATTACTATAAGGTTAACGGCCAAACAGACCGCATATTCGTTTTCGTAAAAGGGCTGGACAAATACAGTTTGGGTAGCGAATATGTGTTGCTTTACACCGACGTGGCCGGAGAGCTCTCTTATGATGATGGACTTAATTTCAGTTCTGTTGGTGGATTATTAAAAAATCTCGACAGCCAAATGCTTAGAGATATTCAAAGCGAATCATCAAGAGCACTATCCAGATTCCTCTCGGGCCAAAGGTAAACCCGAAAAAACATATATTCCATAAGTCACGGTGTGTTTGTTAAAAAACTGCAAGGTAGTTAGGTCTATTTGTACAGGGAAAATAACACGGACCGTGACTGATGATTTTACACATGCTTTTCCACAGGAAGATGTAATGAGGTACCCGGAGAAATTCAAATAGATTATTTGGGGCTACCATTGACAGAACACCTGTAATTGTTTCTTTATGAGCAGATTAATACTTAACAAGCTTAAAAATTAAAATTCACCACACAAAGACACGCGCAGCGCAGGCAAGCGGCGGTCTCGCCTGGAGCGAGGCTGCTGCTGCGGGTCAAAGAGGTTTGCAATCTTCCCCACCAAAAATAAATTAGATTTTAGCAATTGTTTTCCATATTTTTGTCTTTTAGGGATTGTAATGAAACAAGTAGGCCGTTTTAACGAAGTTATTTTGTTCTTTAGCAACTTGAAAATACTGCGAATAGCGGGCTATTTAATGAATTCTCAAGGAAGTTTAAGGGCAAAAGAACAAGTTTAAAACGTCAAGTTATTTCGGCACAATCCCTTAGCATGAATCTGTTAACTTTAAGCAAGCCCATATAGTTGAATAATCAATGTAAAAAGAGGATAAAGACTTTGCTTGCAAGACACATAGAGCAGCTATATTTGAAAGTCCATAAAAGACAAAACTCAATACGCATGAAAAACTATTTTTTAGGCATACTAATCTTGTTAGTTGTGCCCCAATTCGCATTTAGCCAGGAAAATCTGGTGCTCAATCCCGGATTTGAAGAATTCAATGATTGTCCGCTCAGGCACACACCGGAAGACGTAACAACAGTGTTAATACCACACTGGACCTTCCCTAACAAAACAGCTTCGGACTATTTTAACAAATGTTCAGATCAAGGTGCAGGTATCCCTTCAAATTTTGCGGGTTACAGCCATGCCAAAGAGGGAGAAGGTTATGCCGGAGCCATTCTAAGTGGTTCTACTTTTACCCATCGCGAATATTTGCAGGGTGAGCTATCAGAACCCATGAAAAAAGGCAAGCGCTACTGTGTTTCATTCCACTACAAACTCGCCAGTGGCTCACGATTTGCCATCGACCAGCTGGGGCTTCACCTTTCTAATGAAAAACTGGCCTTCAAAACCAAAAAAGAGGTTGATGTGGAACCGCAGCTCAAGAATCCCAAAGGAATTTTTCTGGTTAACACGCACGAATGGAAACATTTCTGCAGAGTTTATAAGGCAGAAGGCGGAGAATCTTTTTTCTCAATTGGAAACTTCCATTCTTATGAAGAAACCAATTACGTAGGTGTAGAAAAGAAAAATAAAAGCAGCCACAGCCTCACCGATTACGCCTACTACTATTTTGATTTGGTGGAAGTACGCGAAATAACCGATTGCGAAGTATGTACCTGCATACCCCACGACCTGCAAGTTGCGGTAGTCGATTCATTCTATACCGGAGGGTTTAACCCCATTACAGGCAAAATTGATCAAAAACAAAACGATGGTCGTGTTCGAATATCCGTTCAGGGTGGGACCAAACCTTACGATGTACAATGGAATACAGGTAATGAAAGTATGTCGGTTAAAAATCTTGCCGCCGGAACTTACAAATACACCGTTACCGATGCCTTAAACTGTATAGAGAAAGGAAATGTTAAGTTTGTAGCCCCTAAAGTTGAAGATACAGAAAAAGAAGATGATCTGTTTAACATCAAAGAAGGAACAGCCATTGTGCTGAACAATATTTTCTTTGAAACCGGTAAAACTACGCTCCTGCCCGAATCCTACACTGAGCTTGATAAGGTAGCGGCATTTATAAAAGATAACGACATCAGCAAAATTGAGATTTCGGGTCATACCGATGATGTGGGCAACCCTCAATATAACCAGAAACTAAGTGAAGGCAGAGCCAAAGCCGTTGTAGATTATCTCGTTTCGCAAGGAGTAAATCCAGATGTACTTACATATAAAGGCTACGGACAAGATAGGCCGGTAGATACCAACAAAACTGCCGAAGGGCGTGCAAATAATCGCAGAGTAGAATTCTTCCTCCTTAAAAAATAAAATTTATTGTCATGATACAAATAAAATCTATTATAACCGTCATTTTCATTCTCGTAGGATTGACAGTCCACTCCCAATCTGTCAGCCGAATAGTAAGAAAAATGGATAATGACGATTTTGAGAAAGGTCGCGAACTGGCCAACCGTGCCCTTGAAGACAATCCGCAAGACCCGGGAGCAAACTTTTGCCTGGCCTGGATGGCATTTGAAGAAGAAGATTTTTTTACCGCCTACAAACATATGCTTGTGTTCCGCGACAACCTGAGTACGCTCGACGAAGGAGACAAGGAGGATTTAATGGAATACATGAAGCAGGAAATGACACGTATGCGTAAAAAAAGTTTCGAAGAGCGTATCGATAAAAAGTTTAAAGATATGGAAGAAACAGCCATCAATTATGTGCGCGAGAAGCTCGACCCCGAACTGGCAACCCAATACATTGAAATGTTTCCCAACTCCCCATACCTCGATAATACCATACACATAAGAAATCACTATGCATTTATAAAAGCCAAAAATGCAGGAACAGTTGAGGCCTTGCTTGAATTCAAACGCAAATACCCTGATGCAGCACAACAGGAATTAGCCCAGGAAGTTATACACGAACTTAAATTCGAAGAAGCCAAAGCACAGAAATCGCTCGATGCGTTGAATGAATTTATTGAAAAATATCCACTGGCCAGGCAACGCACGGAGGCATTACTATTGCGCGACAAGCTGGCTTTTGAGAAAGCAAAAAACACCAACACACTGGAAGCGATCGAACGATTCATTCGCGACTATCCAGATGCTTTGCAGTTGGCTGATGCTAAAAAACTAAAACAAAAACTGGTATTTGAAAAAGCAAAGGAAATCAATACCATTGAAGCCTATACGAATTTTGTAAAAGAATACCCTTTCGGAAAATACTATGTAGATATTTTCAACCTGAAAGCCAAAGCTCTGGGCAAACGCATGGCCGACAACAGTGAAATATCAAATGCAAAAACAGCCCGGGCCTATGATTACGACCAAAGCAACGACCGCTTTTCAGCATCAGCCACAGATAAAAATGGCAATACCTATATTGCAGGAACCATTGACCTGGACACCTTGCGCAACCAGGATGTATGGTTGCTCAAATTAAATGCTGCAGGAAAAATGATCTGGAACAAACAATTTGGCTCACCTGCAGATGACCATATTAATGAACTGTTTGTACAAGACGACGGGTCGCTGCTTGGCGTGGGCATCTATGGTGAAACAGATACTACAGCAGGTCAGGGATGGATGCTGAGCGTAAGTAATGAAGGTAAAAAAGAATGGATGAAGTTTCCTGGAAATATGCATCCCATATCGAGTTTACATGCGGGCAACGACATGATTGTAGGTGGCCACTTAATGGATAGCATGAGAACTATGCGCCTTATACGGTTTGACAAAGAAGCCGACAAAAAATGGCACCGCAACTACTCCACCACGGGCAGTGTAAACGCCATCAGCGCACACAGCGAGGGAGGACTGATATTTGGCGGTAAAAACTGGGTCTGCCACTTAAACGATGATGGCTACATTCAATACGACGAATTCCTGGATAGCACTTTAGTCATACTGGACGTTATAGAAAAAGATGGAATTATTTATGCCGCAGGAGTTGATCCCACATTCAATCTCTTCCTCTGGGATAGCCAGAATAAAAACATTACCCAAACGGACCAGCGTGTGCTACAATTACAATATTTACCCAATTCAGATATTCTTGTGCTGGGAGAAAACAATACATTAATGCAATTGTCCAACGCCGGTGGATATGTGAAGGATGTAGCCCGCAAAGTGGCTGATTTTTACATGGACAATAATAAATTATTCTATTCAAGTGTAGGCTCATTGCTGCAATCGAACATTGTTTTTGTTGAATTTTAGAAAAAAGCAAGCTGCCCAAAAGTTGGAACATAAGTTCTTTTGGGCAGTTTTTTTCTATGGCTGGAACAACGAATGATTTCCCCATCAGCTGTTAAGTATTCAGGCAATAAAATTTTGTGGGTAGCCACTATTGTTGTAACTTTTGTGGCGCAAACTCCTTTTTCAGGAGGGTTACCAAAAAAAGCACACATGAATTCGATACGCATCGTACTTGTAGATGACCACAAACTATTATTGAGCAGCATGAAAGTAATGCTCGAGAAGGAAGATAATATTGAAGTGGTTGGGAAGGCATACAATGGCAAAGACTTTTTGGAGTTGATGGAAAATGTCGAATTTGACATAGTCCTCATGGATATTGACATGCCCGGCATGAATGGCATTGAAGCAGCAAAAAAAGCGCTTTCACGCAGGCCCGACCTCAAAATCATCACGGTATCGATGTTCGACGATTTTGACAGTTACAATCAGGTAATTGAAGCCGGAGTACACGGCTTTGTGGTGAAAAATGCCGAAACACGCGAGTTACTTGAAGCTATAAACAGTGTGTGGCGCAATGAAAAATATTTCTCCCCCCAATTGCTGGAAAACGCCATTGAGTATATGTCGAACCGGCAAGATAAAAGCAAAGTCAAATTTTTACTGTCGAAACGCGAAATGCAAATATTAAAACTTATTTGCGAAGGATTATCCAGCAATGAAATAGCTGCCGACCTGGACATCAGTCCGCGCACAGTTGAAAAACATCGCGATGCCCTGCTCAAAAAAACCAAATCGAAAAATGCTGTTACCCTCGCTGTTTTTGCTTCCAAACATGGGTTATTAGACTAGTATCAAAATAAACAAAACCGTTTGATATCAAGCAGAAAGATAATTGTTGAATCACATAAATTACAAATTTGGTGTGAGCGGAATCTGTATTACACCATTAAAATCTCACCTCGCCTCAAAACTCACACTCTAAACTCACACTCTAAGCTCACACTCTAAGCTCCCCCGGCATCCAAGCGCTCGGCCCGTAGCACAGCCTTATTTTGCATCAACTGGTTGAGGATGTACTGTAAGTGATCATGATCCCGAACGTTGAAAGTGATGATTGCCTCGTAAACGCCCTCATGAGCCGCAATATTCATAGACTGAATATTGATGTTCATTTCATCGGAAAAAACTTTACTAATTTGATTTAAAACGCCTTTACGATCGATCCCAATGACGCGCACATCGGTCATAAAATGCTTTTCTTCAACGGCTTCGTTCCATACTGCGCGTATGATTCTGTATGGATATTTTTCTTTTAGTTGGGCCGCATTTGGACATTTAATCCTATGTATGACAATTCCTTTTGAGACAGACACAAAACCAAAAATTTTATCTCCGAACACAGGACTACAGCACTTTGCCAGCTGATAGTTTACCTGGCTGATATCATCTCCAATCACCAGATAATCATCTTCCCTTGGCTTGCTTACAGGCGATTTACTTACCAAATCTTCAGGTGTACTCTCACTCTCTTTGGGTTGGTTGAGGCAAACATCCCTGATCGTATTAAATTCTATCTCATCTCTGGCAAAAGCCACGTAGAGATCAACAGCTGAATCCATTTTAAAATGTTTCAGCAGCCTGACAATATAATCCTCTTTCTCTTTCAGGTCAAGTTGTTTCAGCTTACGTTGTAACGCTTCTTTACCCAGCTCGGCCTCCTGATAGCGTTGGTGGCGCAAAGCCCTCTTTATGCGGTTTTTCACTCTCGATGAAACGGCAATAGTCAACCAGCGTTCATTGGGTTTTTGTTTTTTACTGGTAAGCACCTCTACCGTGTCGCCGTTACTCAGTTTATGCTTTATGGGGACAATTTTACCGCTGATACGCGCACCTGTACACTGGTCCCCTACCCGGCTGTGAATGCTGTAGGCAAAGTCTATGATGGTAGCACCTCGCGGCAGCTTTTTTATGTCACCGGCCGGTGTAAAAACAAATACGTTTGGCGAGTAATCAATGGGTTGGCCAGTAAATATAACATCCTCATCGCTCTTATCAGGCGATTCGAGCACCTCTCGTACTTTTGCCAACCATTGATCGTGCCGGTTGGCCGAACCGGTTTCTTTATAACGCCAGTGGGCAGCCTGGCCCTTTTCCGCATTATCGTCCATGCGGCGCGTGCGTATCTGCACCTCAACCCACCGCTCATCGGGTCCCATAACTGTGGTATGCAGCGATTCATAACCACTGGACTTTGGTGACGAAATCCAATCGCGCAATCGTTTCGGGTTAGGTTTATACAAATTTGACACGATGGAATAAACACTCCAACATGCGGCTTTATCCTCTTCCGGTTTCAGATCATCTAAAATTACCCGGATAGCGAAAAAATCGTAGACCTCATCAAATGCCACATTCTGGTTCTCCATCTTACGCCATATAGAATAAACAGATTTTACACGTGCCTTGATTTCATATTTGAAGCCAAGCGCGTCGAGCTCCGATTTAACTGGTTTTGTGAACTGCTTGATATACCGGTCGAGCAGTTGGCTGTTTTTTTCTATTTCGCGCAAAATATTTTTATATGCCCCGGGATGGCTCATACGAAGCCAAAAATCTTCCATCTCCGTTTTCACGCGATACAAACCCAACCTGTGGGCTATAGGCGCATACAGGGCCCCTATTTCCTGTGCCAGGGAATATTGTTTCTCCTGCGTAAAATTATCGATAGGCCGCATATTTTGCAGTCTATCTGCCAGTTTGAGCAGAATAATGCGCACGTCGGTAACGATATTCAATATCAGGTTGATATAATTCTGGTTCTGTAAAGTGATGTTATGGGTATAGAGACCTGAAATTTTGTGCAGTCCACGAATAATCTCAAGCACCTGGCTTCCAAAACGTGCTTCCACCTCGTGCTCCTCAAAGGCTTTAAAGTCATACAAATCGTGCAAAATGGCCGCTACAACGGCATTACGTGCCAGCCCCAATTCCTGAATAGCGATGATAGCCACAGCTAATGGATGCACCATGTACAACTCTCCTGACTGCCGCCTGTGCTCACCATAAATATCTTCTGCATAAGCTATTGCAACTTTCACATCAGCTTTATCTTCTGCTGTTAAGCGGCTACCTGCAATGTCGAGTAGGCGCACAATTTGCTGTTCCAGATTTTTTCGGGTTCCTCCACTTTCCATAACCTGTTTTTCAAAGGGTTGTGTTTTCTAAAAATCGACTACCGTTTTTATGGCTTCAGCCACTCCACAAGATTGATTCGAAGCTACAATCGGGAACTGTTTGAGTAAATCCGGATGGGCATTGGCCACTACCCTGGGATGCCCCACTTCTCGTAAAAAATCGATATCGTTATAATCATTCCCTACTCCCAGCATATTGTCGAACGGTACACCATAAGTTTTCTCAATATATTTTAGGCCCCAGGCCTTACTGATATGCCGTGGGAAAACCTCGATCCACATGGCCTCTCCATTGAGTGGTGAAGTGGTACGCACCAGTTTTACATCTTCCAGCTGATTGATCAGCTCATTGTACTTATTGGTATCTGTTTCTATGATAGCCAGAAGCTGGCAAGCATTATCAATTTGAAATTCATGATGTTCCAGGGGTTCAGCAAAACTGGCATAACGCTCCACATATTCATTAAAATGTTTATTTTGAGGATTTTGCCTATGGTAATAAAACCTGTAATTATCTGGAATGGGTTGATGTACAGTAAAGTCGAACTCTTCGTTCATGAACTGCTTCATTACCTTTTGGGTCTGTTTCCAGTCCAGGCCATCAGAGTGAATAATTTTCTTCTTTTTCCAGTCATAAATACCGCAACCAGTCGAAAATACGAGGTAATCTAACGGAAAATCTTCGGGCAACACATCTTCTGAAATACGCAAATTCCGGCCGGTAGCGGCTATGCGTAAGATACCCTTATCGCCCAGCTTATGCAATGCTTCCAGGTCGGCATCACCCACCCTCTTATCATTTGTAAGCAAAGTTCCGTCAAGATCTGTTACTACTGCCCCAATATTATTGCTTCCCATACAAATAAATAGATTTTCCCGGTTAACGTTTAGTACACGGTGTTGTTCATAAGGTAGTTTTTCACATAATCGTCTATTCCCGCTTCCAAAGAATAAAAGGATTGGTCATAACCAATTTTGTGTAGTTTGGACATGTTGGCCTCAGTAAAATACTGATATTTATCGCGGATATCTTCGGGTGTGGGAACAAATTTTATGTTTGGTTCCTTGCCCATAGATAGAAAGGTATTGTTAGCCAGATCAAGAAATGTACGTCCTTTGCCGGTGCCTACATTGTATATTCCACTGTCTTTCCGGTGGTGCATCAGATAGAACATAATCTTTGATAAGTCTTTTACATACACAAAATCACGTGTTTGCTCACCATCATTATAGTCTGGATGGTGCGATTTAAAGAGTTTCATTTCGCCGGTTTCCTTAATTTGTTTAAATGTATGTAAAATTACAGAAGCCATGCGGCCTTTATGGTATTCATTGGGCCCATATACATTAAAAAATTTCAACCCGGCCCAGAAAAAGGGCTGTTTTTCCTGTTGCAGTGCCCATTTATCAAAATCGTTCTTTGATTCACCGTAAAGGTTCAATGGATGTAGCTCTCCCACAATGGCATGATCGTCGTTGTAGCCATTTTCTCCAAGGCCATAGGTAGCAGCACTGGACGCATAAATGAGCGGAATGCCATAGACTACACATTTCTCCCATACCTTCTTACTGTAGTTCAAATTCAACTCGTCGTAAACCGATTTGGGATATCCTGTAGTTGCTGAGCGCGCACCCATATGAAAGATAAACTGCACCAGCTTATGATTTTCATCAAGCCATTCGAAGAAACGCATACGATCGACCCGTTTAGTAAGTTGCTTATTATTCAGGTTCCGATTTTTTTCTTCTTTTGAAAATTCATCTACAGCCACCACGTCTTTGTAGCCTTCATCATTGAGTTTTCGCACTAAGTTGCTGCCAATCATTCCGGCAGCTCCGGTTACAACAATCATATTCCAGTTTTTTTACAAAAATAGCATTTTTTAAGAGACATACCGAAGGAATGTTTGTAAGCCTAATGTCCTTAAGCTCGAAAACTACACTGCAATACAAAAAGGTTGCACAAAAAACCTGCATTAAACAAAACCTTCAGCTCCGGGTTAGCTTTCTGATGTCGATTTTAAGTTCTTCAGCAACTCTGCGTTTGGTGGGAAAAAAGAAAGCTAAAGCCAGCAATCCAATTAAGGTTTCGATTAGAAAAATATTAAAACCCAACAGTAAATAGCTTGCTAAAAATAAGAAGGCAACACCTTCTATAACAGCGCCTCTAACAAGAATTGCTTCCCTGTAAATTTCCAATTGTTCAAGCAAATCTGTTGATTTAATGGCTTTGAGCTTTTTATTGGTGATAAAAACAGCCACCATAAGACCAATAATAAAAAACACATTTGAAACCACTAAAAAAGCATTTACCGTTACCTTGTCTGGGATCATAAAGCTACCGTTTATATAGTTTATAATAATTGCGAACAAACCAAAAGAGATGACGCCAACCATAAGGGCTACGTAGGCAAATCGGAGCGATTTTAACTGCTGTGTTACTTTGTTTTCCATTTGAAATTGATTTATGAATTATCTTCAGTGTCCCAATACTCTGCACATTTTTGTTTTTCCGCAATGCGCAATACAGAAAATCCCAATTCAATAGCCTTGCTAAAACTCTGGCAAGCGTCCTCTTTCCGGCCCAGCTCGTATAGCGCCAGCCCCCGGAGGAACCATGCATTTTTGTTCCCTGGATCAAGGGCTACGGCACTTTCGCAATCTGCCAATACGCCATCCATATCATCGGGAAAACGTGTAGCAGCCCTGTTGGTAAAAGCCCGGGCGTTAGTCGAATCTGTGGCAATGTATGCATCAAAATCTGCGCGTGCCTTAGCTGAATTTCCGGTGGCCATGTAAAGCCGTGCGCGCATTAAGTAAAGTTTGGGATTCGGTTTAGCGGTAATTTGCTTGTTTAAGGTGTCTTCTAATTTCCTGAAATTGGGCCTGGTCCAGAATCCGGCAGTTGTTTTAATGCGGCCGTTACAGGTGTCGTTTAATACATCAAAGGACATGTAATAAGGCGTCTCGTCCATCACGTAAGTTCCGGGAGCCGGGCACATCTTACCATTTTCATCGATAAACTCCACGGTATCGCCATTTATAGTGTAAGCTGAGGTGACCTCCACCGATTGGTCATTCCCAAAAGCAATAGTCACCTTACCATTTTCCATAAACTGCATTTTAACGGGCCCCTGGTGGCTCATACGAAGCCATGTGGCAGACATTCCAGTTTCTGCATGACTGTTGTTTTGTTGAACAGTTTCTTTTGTTTGATTCTGATTGCAAGCCAGCGACAGTGTTAATGCCAATAACGCGATAATTGTGTTGGTTATTTTCATGATTGATTGATTTTCAAAGCCTCAAATTTAATTTATTTACTTGGGTAAATAAAAATACATAAGTTCCTTGGAAAAACAATAGTTAGAACAAGCTTAAAGCAATAATGAACTCCATGGTAAACATGTAAATGGACAAATATTTATTATGCAGGACGTTTCAGTACTTCAAGCTCTACACGTTTCCTTAGCTAGTGTCAGGTCAAGCAGTACCTGACGGGCCAAGTATTGTTCTTTTCATTTTTTATCTGCTTTAAAAATGCATACAGAACGCTCCTATGCGCACATTTTTCGCCTTGCTAAAAACGAAAAACCCTTCAACTTACCCGTCATTTCATACTCGACAAGAGACCAGCTTTTTGATGATCTTTTCGCACCCATTATTTTTTATATAATCAGTATGCTCAGAAAGATTTCTAAAATACTGTTTGCATATCTTGTGGCACAGCATTTCGCCACCGGTAATTTCCTGAAAGGCTTTTATTATAGGCCTGGTTCCGGTATTGGAAAAGGTTGATTTACCCGGATTTGCCACGCTCCAGGATTTAGCTTCGAGCCAAATGGCAACGCTCAGTGCTCCACATCCCTCACCGCTCAGGCCCATTCCACCGGCTAAACCGGCTACCATAACGGCTTCCTTGTCAGTGGCACCTGACTTTTCGGCAAGCATTGTGGCGCAGTTCACTGTTTTTTCGGGTATCTCAAGATTTTTATTGATCAACCCTTCATGTGCAGCCCGGATGGCCTCATTAATCCATTGTTCCGAGAGCTTGAAACAAAGGAGGAATCGGCCTGTAACCATATACCTGGCCAAACCCCACTTGCTTTTAAAGTTAGAACGGGTTATTGTACGACAATTAACACTTCCAGTGTGAGCAGAAAACGAATTCATGATATTTCTTGTGGCATGAACAGCTATAGAAATGGCTTGATCTTTATCGGAAAATCTCCGGTAGGCTTCAGCTCCAACAGCCAATGCCGCACCCCAAAGCATCCCGCATTGATGGCCGTATTGCATAATTCCACCGGCCAGCGGGTCGGAAGCCCGTTCATAGGTTTCATTGAGTTGATCAAATTCCCGGTTTAGCAGGTAAAAGAAGGTGTGCGAACAGGTTCCTTTTTTGCGAAATACTTTTCGGGCATCGTTTTGGTGGGTTTTCATGGTTAATAAGTTTTTTAGTGTCATCTCTTTATTCAGCTTTATGCTCATTTACATTTTTTACGGGTTTTGGTTTTATCAGCTTCAGGGTGGTAAATAAAAACCTCCTCCAAAGGGTATTGAAATACATGGGCTATGCGAAATGCCAACTCCAACGAAGGGGAATACTTGCTTTTCTCAATGGCTACGATGGTTTGCCTGGATACGCATACCTTATCGGCCAATTCTTCCTGAGTCATCTCGCCGGCATTAAAGCGGAGTTTTCTGATATTATTGCTTATTATTTGCTGATTCATTGCTACACGCCTTTTCTATAATAATAAATTTGAGAACTATTGTCTACTATTTCAGCAACCAATCCGCTGGCCACAAAAGCAATTAGAATAGTAAAAATGGGCGCGCCGATAGCCAGGGATAAGAACCCAAGAAACATACAACTGGAAAATGCATAATGCGAATTTCGGGTCGCTTTGAGTTGAATTAGTTTATCACGTTCATCGGTCATAGGCAATTCTTCTTCGCGTGTGGCAATGGCATTGATAATATGAAAGATGATGTAAATGATAATGCGAGCCGCAATGGAAACGCCCATAAAAATGAGTAAGATAATACCCCAATTTTTAAAATCACTGGTCAGATCAAATCTTCCTTCCAGATGTCGCTGGTAAACAATCCAGGCAAATATGGCTGTGATAAGCAGGCCACTGAAAATATTGATAATACTTTCTTTTTCTCTGTACGACATGATATACCTCCTTTGTATAATTAATTTTACTTTATGTAATAAATTGACGACACGAAGTTAAATAAATTTTACTTTACGTCAAATATTTTTTACACTTCTTGAAAAAAATTGGCTGAGCCTTATATTCTATTGAAATATTAAAAGGTCGTTAGGCCTGATATAATGGTAGATAAAATGTCAGAAATGGAAATGTCGCCGCGATGGTGCGCTAAATTAAAAGTAATGAGGTATTCATCAGCGTCAGTGTAGGGAAAAAACTTAAAATCACTAATTTGTCAGATATGAAACTTCAGTTATCGAGTAACTAAAAAATTAGCTCAGGATTATAAAGCCAATGTTATGGACTGAAGTGATATGTATTAAAATACACCAAATGAATATTTTTTTGGTATTGAAGGTCTCAACCTACAGGAGCCCTGATTTATGCTATTCGTAACCAGGGCTTAAGCTTTAAAACCTACGTTAAGCGTGCAGTTACTAAACCTGCATAAGAAACGAGAATCTATTGCTTAACAAGCACAATATCCTGTTTAAAATGTTCCACTATTTGGTTAATGAAATACTTCAGGCTTTTATATTCCGAAGGCTGGTAGAGCGGCTTTTTCAATGTATACTTACCGTTAACTTTCAATATTTGCCCCTGCTTACTGTAATTAACATCAATAGAAACCAACTCATCGTTGACTTTGTCAGGTTCCGGAATATCGCTTACAGCGTATCCTTCAGGGATATCAAGAGAAACATTAAACAATTCTTTTCGTGGGTACAATAAGTCGACCGGGTAGCGCCTGGTATCTTGAGTAAGCCTATTCTCATTAATGGCAAGCTTCATAAATGGCTTTATAATTAAATTACCTGCCAATTGTTCCATCTCTTTCTCACCCTGCAAGACCATAATGTAAGGTTTACCCGGCTTGTTATAATTGATCGTCATAACATTACTAACTTTTCCAAGCTTATCCTCAAAATACGATTTTAATTTAGCTGTATCGTCAACATAATTATCGCGATAACGATAGGCCGCGTATTCCCGGGTTTGAAGCGTTACTCTGTAGTTTAACTTTCCGATTTCCGGATTGGGGGAAAGTAAAATCTGATGAAGCTCTGTTGCCGCAATATTGAGCTGCAGGTCCACCCAGTTTTCCTGATCTTCTTCTACAAGCAGGCCACTTTGATTGATGCAGCGTGGTGGTATTCTGTTAAATGAAAGTTGCGATTCAGTGGCATCGGTCAAAAACGGGGTATCACCCTTGATTAAAACGATTACATAATTGAAAAACTCAGCAAAAGGGTAATTTGCATTTATTTTTCCATGATCGCGGGTACTCAATATCACCGGGTCAGCGTCGAGCCCTGCTCTTCTTAATAAAGCCGTAACAAACAAATTTATATCTGCTGCATTCCCTACCCTGGTTTTATAAAATTCCCTGGCCGATTTAGAAACATACTTATCGTAATGCCCATTCCACTTAAAGCTATTTTTAGCAAAATCAATAATTTTCTTGGCCTTACCAGCCGGATTCTCATCTGACAACATGAGTTCGTCTTCCAATATTTTTTTGGCAAAGCGCCTTGATCTTTTCAAATATTTGCCAAAATGGTCATTATCCAGCAAATCGTTGTTGAGTTCCGGCCATGTAGACATTATTGCTTCTGTACCACCCTGTGGACGATGAAGTTTTGAAAGCTGGAAATCAAGCTTCATGATATAATCGTCGATGGAACTTATGTATGACTCATCTTTGAAAGCTGGCACATCTTTCATCACATAATGATGCACATACTCTTTAAACTCAACTCCACTTCCTACGTTTTTGCCATAAACTTTATTCACATCACCCCATTGCCGAATGCGCTCGTCGACATATGACTCCTGATGGTCGAATTCCTCAATACCCTGCGCCAAAAAAACATACTCGTAAAAGGGAATCATTCTCACCTCGTAACCGCTGTAAAGGGTTGGGACCTTATGCTGAAAGGTCCAGTCAGGCAAATTAAAATGAAAAGGTGTTTCCAGCACATATTCGTACTCAATAATAGACCCTGCCTTTACCTGAGGCAAAACAAACTTTTTCTGACGCCATTTTTCATTCACACGCTCTACATAAATAGTTGATGGGTCTAATTCCTGTTTGATGATACGTCCATTTTCAAAATTATACGTTACTGCCTTAATGGAGACCACCTTTTCTGTGGCATCATAACCATCTTCATAAAAAGGTATGGAAACCTTAGCATAGTCCAGTTCAGACTTATCAAAAATCTTTATTCTTTTATGCCTGGTGAATCTGATATCATAAGCACCCCTGTAATCGAAAAAAACAGATTGACCCTTGTCAAATAAAACCACTGCACCGGCTTCCGGGTCTTCCGGGTATGATTCCATATCAATCTCTTTTTGCGAGATAACACCAAATTTCTCATCCTCAAACTGACCCAGCAAACAGCTTGAAATAAAGAGACTTAAAACGAATATAATGTACTTCATTGTTTCTTATTTAAAATAATGGATGACTGTTTTCTATAATCACGAATAGAGCTTATAATATCATAAAACTCCTTGTATTTTGCTTTGGAAATGCGGTTGGTATACAATTGAAAATGCCGGGTAAGTAGAATGGTACTGTCGGTACGCGAATATTCCTCGCTGTAACTTCCATAATCTGTTTTAAAAACAGCATTTTCCGGCACTCTCACCTCAAATTGCTTTTGATTAGGAAGTTCATAAACAATGGAGTCGATGCAATTTGAAGGCATAGGAATTCTTACGTCGTGGGTTCTTTGCGATGGTGTTTCCAGCTCTGGGAATGCTAACTTCAACGGCTTTAATACCAACATTTTTCCAATCTCTCTAAATTGGTCATCAAAGGTTCCTTGCATATTGAGTTCTATCTCCGGAGTATCGCGATGAGCTTGAATAAGCTTCCAATTTTGCAAGGTAAAATTATCAATCTTACAATATTTCGTTAAAAGTTCCTTTTGATCCTCTGTGGAGGCCTGTTCTTTATAATAATTAAGAGCTTCGAAGGCATCTCCGCGCAGTTTTTGGTTAATTGTTACCTCACCTGAACCATCTTCAGCTATGAAAAACCGGTAGCATCTTTTCTCCAGCACATCAGAAATATCCATTGCCGGTGTTTTGACGAGACGACTTTTGTTTCCATCGATTAATAAGGCTTTGCGATTTTGCGTAAAACTACCCAGGTAGTTGAATGGCGAAATATCAGAGGTATTCTCGAGCCAAATGGTATCTTGCTCCAACGGCACACATAAAATTACGTGATTAAATTGCTGCGAAGGTAGTTGCTCATTTATTGAAGCCGTATTCTCACCAGCACGAATTTTTGTATAGAAAGATTCAATACCGGCATATTTCAACAATGCCTTCATATAGGTAGTTAAGGCCTTGCAGTCGCCATATTTATTGTTGCACACATAAGAAGCCGGATATGATTTTAGACCACCAAAATCAATGGAAACATTAATATAATGGGTATTATCCTGCATATAATGATACAAAGTTCTTGCAATCTCACGCTTGCTATCAATACCTTTGATTAATTTATCTACTTTCTCTTTCTCACTTGTAGTTAGCAGGTCTGTGCCGGCATTTAAATTTGATTGCCATATACCGAAAGTTTGCCAGTTCTCTGACGAACCTTTTACACCATACTCAAATTTCTGCGGAACTATAATAACCCTGGGAATAAGCTCTGCCAGTGGAGATGCAAGAACTTCCTCTTCGGGCGTTTCATAACTTCCAAGATTCCATTCCAGAACTTTCCGTCTTTTTTTATTACCATTCCTAAACCTGAATACATCTGGGTATTCTGACTTAAAATCAAAGTCTTCGGGGGATATCAACCGTTAATGTACTGCTTTTAACCTTGAGGTCAGACTTAATGTAGGGTGTCCAGTTTGCGATAAAAACAAAATCTTTTTCAATAATGCGATAAACGTATTTGATCAGGTGGGGATAGGTGCTCCAATGCAGATCGAACTCTTCAATTATAGCATCCTGGTAAAATGTGCTATAAGTGCTACGATTTCTGGTCTTTACATCACGTTTTCTTACTTTTTTAACCTTGTCTCCATTTGCGTCGATGACATAAGCCTCCAAAAGTTTAATTTATCTTTGGCATGGTGATAAATAGCAATATCGGATAAATGTGCACTTTCTTTTTTGTTGATTTGAATCAGATAGGTGGTCTCTGTAATCTTCTTTTTATTGTCGATGGTAATTGAAGTTGAATAATCAAGTACCTGTGCCCGGCTCATATTTACTTGCAGACTGAAGGTAAAAATAAAAAACAGCAGAAAAGCTCTCATAGATGTTGGTATAAAACTATTGCATTTAAAAAAAGTGCAGTAAACTATATTTTAAAATTATAGATACTACACTTTAATGTTACAAAAATATAAGTTTTTATCGTAACAACAAATGTGTTTTATTCAGCAACCACTAATCTTTTTATTTCATTATGGTGCAATGTTGCACAACGAATAAAATACACGCCGGGTTTCAGACTGGAAATATTAAGCGTACTTTTTGAAGCATTTAAGTTATCCTGCACAAGCAGTTTTCCATTTAAATCAAAAACCTGAACCTGCATTGAGCCATCTATCGCGTTTGAAGCAGAAATAGTGACTTTTTCCGTAGCCGGATTGGGATAAATATCGATTTGACTATTCTGCTCAGTTGCGCCATTTATTCCTACATTCTGGCCATAAGTCAAATAAAATATTTGGATGTCCTTTGATGATAAATCACCCATATCCGGTTGCCATGAGCCAAAACCACCGTTCGCATCAATTGTCAGGCTGTCGAGTGTTGTACCCGACATTAATTCGGTTACAGCATATTTGCCGGCTGGCAGGGAAGAAATATCGAGTGAAAGTGCAGGTTGAGCAGCCACGGTGCCAAAATTAGCAACAGCTACAACAGCCTCATTTTCGTGAATTCTTGCAAAACTAAGCAGGTTATTATTTGTATTATCAACCTGAAGCAAATATCCCCTCCGCAGCGGCGCGAAATCATTTCGGGTATGAATTAGTTTTTTATAATGTTCCAACAACGAATTGGGATTTGTTTCCATATCATTTACATTATGGGTAACATGATTGTCGCCCAGGGCAATCCAGGGTGTTACAGTCGAAAACCCAGCATAAGTGCCGCCTGTCCATTGCATGGGCCGACGAAAATTCTCATCGGAGCCTGTGCCTGTCATCCCGATTTCTTCGCCATAATAGACAAATGGTATACCCGGCATGGTAAGATAAATGGAGGCAGCCAGTTTCATGTCTTGAGTATTTTCGCTAAGCACACTGTAAATGCGCTCCATATCATGGTTGGTGAGAAATGTGGCATATTGCAACCGCGCATAATTGTTCTGCACATTCTGGAACTCCGTTTCTATTTGATAAGGATTGGTTGATTGCACACTATTGACAATTGCTCCGGCCAGATCAAATTCGAAACACACATCGAGCCGGTCATTGGTCACATATGGCACAATACTTTCTGTGTTTGACCACACTTCACCCACAGTGAAAGCTTCGGGGTTCGCTGCTTTATAGACATCATTAAATTCTTCCAGAATCTGAAAAGTTTCAGGTGTATTTTCCAGGATATTGCCATCTTCATCCAGGTACTTGATGGCATCGAGCCTGAAACCGTCCACGCCCTTGTTGAGCCAGAACTCTGCCACGTTAAACATTTCGGTTTTCACCGGTTCATGGTCGTAATTTAAATCGGGCATACCCGACCAGAAAAGTCCGTAATAATAACTACCATTCTGGTAATGCCACACATCCTGTCCCCAGGGGCCACTAAAACCCGGGTCGGTATCGGACCAGACAAACCAGTCACGGTAATTGTTTTGGTTATTGGCTGATTGCGTAAACCATGGATGTTGATTTGAGCAATGATTCATCACTAAATCGAGGATAATTTTAATGCCCCTTGCATGGGCTTCAGCCACTAACTCCTCAAAATCAGCCATGGTACCATAATCGGGTTCAGTGGCGTAATAATCTGTAGCATCGTAGCCGTGATAAGATGGTGATTCCATCATGGGCATTAGCCATATTCCAGTGATGCCCAAATCATCAGTTGTATTCGGATCTCCATCATTCAAATAATCGAGTTTGTCGATTATTCCCTGAAAATCGCCTGTTCCATCACCATCACTGTCGTTGAAACTACGTACAAAAATTTCATAGAAAACCGCATCGTTCCACCAATGCGTTGCATATTGGGGTGTAGTATTGGCAATTTCGCACGAATTAAAAGTGTAGGCTGGTTCCGGTGGATTTCCGACAGCCGCATTCAATTCACGTACCCGGTTACCACTTCCATCATCCACGGTACATTCTGCAGGCGGATTTTCAGCCCCGGCTTCAGTATTACCATTTATATAAACGTATTGATAATCACCCGCAGGCATTTGAACCTCAGCCTCATAAACATCATCATTATTTAAATCCTGCATTGCAATAGCTGCTGGCGCCCAATTTCCGGAAAAACCTGCAGCCTCCTGAAAATTGCCCATTACATGTACCCCCTCTGCTGAAACATTTTCCTGGTTCATATTCACGGAGAATTGCACAAAAGCGTTGCACGAATCGAACATAACCACGGGAAGCACCCGGTTTTCATCGCCCAGCATCACCTGGCGGTTCATATTACCTGCACCATCATCGATGGCGCAATACGCTGATGGAGATTCGGTTTGTTCACCCCAGTCATCACCATTGATAAATTTATAAAAATAGGTTCCCTGTGGAAGTGACACAGTTATTTCATAAATATCGTCACTTTCAGCATCAGTCAGTGGTGTTGCAGCAGGATCCCAATTTGAGGCATACCCGGCCTGCTGTTGAAAATCGCCGGCAATGTGCACACCATCAGGTGAAACTGTTTGCTGGCTCATATCGACGCGAAAAGTTAAGTTGAAGTTTTGGGCAGAACCCTTAAAACCTGTAAAAACAGAAATGCTTATTAACGTAATAGCAAGTAAGATTACCCGATTGGCTTTCATAGGAATAGTTTAAAATTTTACATATCTGAGACCCTCTGTGTATACTAAAATTGATCCAAAAAGTTTCGACACTCTAACTCACCGTGTTTGAATGGCCAATAAGTATTCATGCACCGCTCCATCTGATGATAAGCCCATTTTACGACGCATGCGCGATTTGGCTTTTCTTACTGATTCCGGCTGCACATGCAAAATATTGGCGATATCTTTATAGCTCAAATTTAATTTCAAATATGCACACAACTTTAGTTCATTTTGAGTCAAATCAGGATTTTGCTCCTGCAAAACTTCAAAAAATTGTGGATGGATTTTTTCAAAATGCAGCAAATGATTATCAAGTTCTTCATGGCTGACAGATTGTTCTAAAGAACTTATAATACTGGTTAGTTTTTTTTCATCTTTTCTGTTATCAATGTTTAGCTTTGACAAATCATCTTTTAATTGCAGAAGAAACTTATCGGCTGAAGATTTTTGCAGCATTGCTGAAAACAACTCCCGCTCTTTAGCTTCCATTATTTCGGCACTTTTCTCATCTACGAGGCGTTGTAGATTTTTATTCTGAAACTCTAACTGCCTGTTGAGATTTACATTTTGCTGGTAGGTATTTGATAACTTAACTCCGAAAGCATAGGATTCGAAAACAATAAAAATCACCAGTCCGTAATGTAGAATATATTCAGCGCTAATCTGTCGATTAAAAATTAAAGCTTCCAGCACCACAGTTGCTAAAAATAATATCAACCCTAAGGCTATTAATCGCTTTTCCTTATCCGCTTTCCTAAAAGCCTTTAGTGCCAAATAAAAAATATAAGTCATACTGCCCAGTACGACTATTTGAATGTAATGCATACCTACTGACACATGGTACATGGGAAAAATAAAAGTAAACACTAAAAACATTAGCATTAACCCGCCATAAATATTGAAAGCTTTCCGCGCCAGGAATTTTGGAAATACTGAACGAAAAACAAAAAATACCATCAAAGATGATGTGAGTGCAGAGGCAATGGTAATTTTCAAATAAAAATGGACATGTGTATTTATCCATTCATCCATTATACCTGCATGTCCAAGTAACAATTGTCGCAAAAAAATAAAGAAGACCAATAAACTAAAATACAAAAGACTCTTTTCAGATGACACAAATATGAAAAGGCCCAGATAATACAGAAAAGTAGTAAATAAAAAACCGAGTACCAGGGTATCGATCACTTGCACATCATTCCTTTTTTGCACTATTTTGTCTTCGGCTCCTATTAGGAATGCCTGACGGAAACCACCATACTTCTCATCATAATTTGCTGTTTGAAGCACAAATTCATTGGAGCCTTTTCGCGGTGTAAAATATGCAATTGAATTTACTTTAACAGATTTTGTTGAGGCATAATTACGCCCCACCCGGCCAGCTTTTGCGATGAGTTCACCATTCATCCATAATTTGAATGAATTGCAATAATCATCAATTAATATAGCCATGGGTTGCAATGAATCAAAAAAAATGTTTGTGCGAAATGTGGCAAAGCCCTTACCCTGCAGTTCCTTTCCATTAACTATTTTGCTGTTCCATGGATTAGGGAAAAACAGCGTGTCAGCTTCTTCAATATTTAATCGATGGAAATCGTTTGGTGCATAAAGTTTTTTCCAGTAAAACTCCATAGGACCTTCAAGTGAAACCACTCCTCCCTTGTCCATATCTACAAAAAGTCCGTTACTGTATAATTCAGTATTTTTTTCTTTGTTATTAAAAATAAAGAAAGATGCCAGTACAACTAATAAAAAAGTAATTACAGCAATAGAAAATTCAAATTTTTCCCGAAAACCACCCATAACACTCTACACAATCTGGTTTTAGTCTTATTCAAATATAGAATATCTCAGGGAAAAAACAGAGAAGTAATAGCATTAAGAAAGATGATTAACAGTAATCCCATAAAAAAGGCCGTCCAAATAATGTATGGACGGCCCCTTTGTACAGTGATTCGAGACTTAGCGCCTGATTAGTTTCTGTATAGAAACTTTACCTTCGCGATCTGTTATTTTTAACAAATAAATACCCGGTTCAGTACCTTCGGTATTTATTTCATTTATTGGTCCGTTTTCTATATGAATCAATTCGCCGGTTATAGTCAGAAGCTCAACTTTAGTAATACTCGTCGAACTGTCTATGTAAATAACCTGATCGAATGGATTCGGATAAATTTTCGTTGAAATTTCAGCATTTTCATCAATCGAATTTCCACTTTCGAAAACAGCAATTAACACCACATCACTGGCGGGCATTGTGTATTCATAAGTTGCATCTTCGCTAATTAAATTATCATCCTCATCGGTCCATTTAATGAAATCGTAATCCCCGGCAGGAGTGGCTGTAATTGAAGCGGCATCACCAATATTGAAAGTACCTCCACCTGTTACGGTTCCGCCTTCTACAGGTGCGGCATTCAAGGTGAGCGTGTAATCAATGGCGGCAAAGTTGGCCGTCAGCGTTACATCACCGGCGGGCATCGTTACTGTGGCACTGGCAGCAGTGGCATCGTCAAGGTGTTGGGTGTCGCCTGTCCAGTTTACAAATTCGTAGCCTTCGGCTGCTGTGGCTGTAATTGAAGTGGCGTCGCCAATGTTGAAAGTACCTCCACCTGTTACGGTTCCACCTTCTACAGGTGCGGCATTCAAGGTGAGTGTGTAATCGATGGCTGCAAAGTTGGCGGTAAGTGTTACATCACCGGCGGGCATGGTAACTGTGGCATTGGCGGCAGTTGCATCGTCAATATAATCTGTGTCGCCAGTCCAGTTGACAAACGTGTAACCGGCTTCTGGTGTGGCTGTGATGGAAGCCGCATCGCCCACGTTGTAGGTTCCATCGCCTGTTACGGTGCCACCTGCGGCGGGTACAGCATTCAGGGTTAGTGTGTAGTCAATCGCCGCAAAGTTTGCCGTAAGCGTTACATCACCGGCGGGCATGGTAACTGTGGCATTGGCGACATTTGCATCGTCAATATAATCTGTGTCGCCCGTCCAGTTCACAAATTCGTAACCGGCCGCGGGGGTGGCTGTGATGGAAGCGGCATCGCCCACATTGTAAGTACCGGCACCTGTTACTGTTCCACCTTCGGCGGGTACAGCATTCAGGGTTAGTGTGTAGTCAATCGCCGCAAAGTTTGCCGTCAGCGTTACATCCCCGGCGGGCATAGTTACTGTGGCATTGGCGGCAGTTGCATCGTCAAGGTATTGGGTGTCGCCCGTCCAGTTGACAAACGTGTAACCGGCTGCGGGCGTGGCTGTGATTGAAGCGGCATCGCCCACATTGTAGGTTCCATCGCCTGTTACGGAGCCACCTGCGGCGGGTACAGCATTCAGGGTTAGTGTGTAGTCAATGGCGGTAAAATTTGCGGTAAATGCGGCATCTGATCCAGGCATCGTAACCTGAGCTGTTGCCTTAGACGCATCATCGATATTTACAATAGAACCAGTCCATTCTACAAACTCATAGCCTTCGGCTGGCATTGCTATTATGGTAGTTGGTTCACCTTCGCCGTATTGGCCATCACCTAAAACATCACCACCTTCAACTGGCAATGCCTCAGTTGTTAAAGCAAATGTTTTAAGAATACCCTGAGCGCGAAGTTGTGCAAACGGATTAATTGACCCAAGCATTGGATATCCATTTGCAGTTATAAGAAATCCGATTTCTGCCGGGATCCATACTGAAGGGATATCCAAAGCAGTCATAGTAGTATGAGCGGCAAAACCAACCATATCTGCTGTTGTTAAACCAACAAGGTTCGAGGTTGTCCCGTCATTCCAGGTTACTGGATCGACTTGTCCGGTGGTCTGAGTATCCCAATAAGAATCAGTCAAAGAACCATCTGTCCTGAGTACTCCTGCAAGGCCGGCTGTTCGTCCGCTATAACCCGTAAGTGCACCGGTGGCATAACAATATTGTATATTAGTTGTGTTGTTTGTACTTCCCACAATACCACCAACATTTTGTCCATCTATATTGGTCGCAGTAGTCACATTTCCAAGTGCATAAGAATTAGTAATTGTCCCACCATAAGTTACTCCAACAATACCTCCACAGTTAAAACCTGTTGCTGAAACATCAATAGAAGAAAAGGATTTTTCAATGGTAGATGCATTGTTAACACCAGCAATTCCGCCTAATTGTTCTACTGCATTAATGGTTCCCAATGCATAACAATTTACTATATCACTATTGTTGTTATACCCTATTAAACCTCCAGCATTAACATCTGCTGTTATATCTACATTAGTATAAGAACCAGATACAGTTGAATTGACATTATTTCCGATTAAGCCACCAACACTCTGTGCAGTACCAATAACAGTACCTTCCGCACTACAATTTGTAATGTTGCCAATATTGACACCGGTTAAACCCCCAACTTCCTGGCCACCACTTACAATGCCATTTACATGAACATTTTCAATAGTTCCCTGGTTAAATCCAACCAGCATTCCTGCTTCATTGACAGCGGTAATATCTACATCAATCAGGTAAACATTTTTTATTGTGGCATCTTCTGTATTGCCAATAAAACCAGCGCCATTAATAGAAGTATTTGACCTGTTTAGCATAACCCCTTTAATAGCATATCCATCCCCGTCAAAAGTTCCTTTGAAAAAATCACCCCATGATCCAATGGGCATCCAACCCTGAGTGCCCCATTGATCATATCCTGCGCCACCTGAGGCAAGATAGGCCGTCAGGTCAATGTTTTCAATAAGAATGAAATTCTTATCAGAATGTGCATCACCTGTATAATTATGTAATTCATCAAGTTGAGCAGGTGTGGCAATTTGCCAGGGATTGGCTGCAGTACCATCACCCCCTGCAAAATTTTGTGTCATTGCAAAATGGGAAATTCCAAAAAATAAAAGCAGTAAAATAGATAAATGTCTCATAGTGAAAAGGTTTTAATTATTATTAATTTATTCATTGTGTTATGATTTTATGCAAAGCCCCTCACTCTCAGCCATTAAACCAAGCATTAATAATTGGTTCACTTTGAAGTTTTTAAAAAGGATAGTTTTAGGTGAAAATCTAATTATATTCAAATGGTAACAGCCGCTCATAACCTGGATATTTCATGCTTAACCAAAGCTAATTAATCTGTGCTACTAACTATAAAAGAGACCGTGACAAAAGCGGGACATGAGCCAATAAGATCCGAAAAAGGCGAATAAATTTTTGTAGAGCGTAGAAAAATCAAAATTCACCAATTCAAACGGAGAAATTCGAAAAAAAAGCCGCTGACAGTTGCCAGCGGCTTAAAATAATATTGAAAATTTATTTATTGCACAATGATACGCTTAGTACCTATTGAATTGTCTGACTGCAGACGAATAAAATAGATCCCAGCACCATTGTCAGTCATATTAATGGTGGCCTCACCATTAATATGTTGCGTTTTTACGACCTGACCTACTGCGTTTATTATTGTAAGATCAGCAGTTCCCTTAGTTTTCACATGGAATATTCCTTTCGAAGGGTTAGGATAAATTTTGAAATCAAGTTTTTCAATCTGATTCAATCCCAGTGGGTTTATAACTACGTCAACTGTAGCATCAGCATCTGCTACGGTTACTTCTCCGGTTTCTTCACCATATCCGGTTGCTGAAACAGTATAGGAAAAAGTACCATTACTAACATCATTAAAAACTGATATTCCATCAACATCTGTAGTTTGCTCACCGTAACCTGTCATATTAACCATAGCACTTTCAATTGGGTTACCAGAATTGTCGGAAACATTGAAAGTTACATTATAAAAGGTAGAAGGAACACTCATTGTAACATCTTCAGTTAGCGCTGCTCCGGCCACAGTTATAGTACCGCTGGTTTGCTCATACCCTGCCAGTGTAACTGTATAATCATAATCACCATCGAAAAGGTCAATTGTAGCAACACCAGTTCCATCAGTCATTAATAATTCTCCGTTAATTTCAATAGCAGCATTCTCTAAAGGATCTGTTCCATCCGTTACGTTGAAAGTAACAGTTTGTGGAAGCTGTATTCCTTTTGTGCTGTTGGCATTGAGTATTTCACCAGTATTTTGGTCAATCAATAAACCAATAAATTCCAAATGATTTACATCCCAATCTTCGGGTATTGTGTAATCATAAGTATAACTGTGTGTTTCTCCTGATGCTACAGATGCAGGCAGACTGCCATCGGTACCATCCCATCCTCCTAATATTTCTCTTGCCACGTGCATGTATACCATATCTGCAGCAGGTACAGGATCAGGAAGGTTTTCATAACCGCCCATTGTACCGCTACCGCCACCAGCGTAGTAATTGGCCTGATTGTATCCACTGGTTGTTCCGGTAACGCTATCTTCAGCAATAACAGCATTAAATCTTACGTTGCTAAGATCTGCAATGAACTGTGAAGATACTTCAAGGGAAATTTCACGAGTTGCAGGGTCCCAGCTAATGGTCTCTATATTCACAGAAGCAGGGGCAATGGTATTTATTTTATCCAAATATGCCGATTCAAATTCTGAAGGATCAAACTCACCACTACGATCAACCAATCCACTTGGATACCCAGCTATTTGTGTGCCTATACCATTGTCATAAGTTGTATTTACCATTGGGTCACTATTATGCACAGCCACACCAATCCAGGTATCCGGATAATTTTCGGTCATATAATCCATAAAAACATGCCCACGTGGACACCATCCACACCATGTTCCGGTTGCCTCTTCTCCATAAACTTTTTTCTCAGGTACAAATGGAACAATAGTAACCTGTTTGTTCAGCGTATCATTCTCTGCATTTGCATCTTCATCAGCATTTACATTTGATACAGCAACGTGAACATTGTATGAACCTTCAGTATCGAAGTTATAGGGCACATCATGTGTAAATTCATATGTATTACCGGTAGCAATATTAACGCCTGTTACTGAATATACGGCACTTTCTGCTCCTCCGTCAACATTGTATGAAACATCAAATGAAGTGATATTATCAGCGCCCATATTTTTCACTATACCACTGATATAAATATTTCCGGCTGTAGCATATTGTGGAGTAGTAATAGCATCCAATTTTGCATCAACACTGGCACATCCGCCTCCAATACCAAGCCATGTAACACCACCAGTGGTATTTCCGGGGTCTTCTCCTCCAGCAACTACATCACCATTGTATACAAGTTCTACCCAACCTGTTTCATCAAAGCCAGTAAAATTAAATGTATAACAATCATCATCGAGCAAGCAAACCTGAGTTTCAACCAAAACGTTCCATTGATAATCAAGAAAAGAGGCTACAACCTCATCATTTGAATTGGTAATGGTCCATTCCTGGTCGCCGGCAGCATCAGATTGCGCACGTACGATTAAAGTTCCGTCAGTACTTCTAACTTCTTTCGCAAAAGTATCATTATCCGGATTTACATCGTCGGCAATGGCAACTTCAAAAGTTAAATCATAATAGTCGTAAGCTGAAAGGTCGGCTGTTGATGAGAAAGTATAATCAGCACTGGCTCCTGACGCTATTGTATCTGTAAATTGTTCTGCAACTGGCGTACCACCATTAATTGAATAAGAAACATCAAAATTTGAAGCATCAACACCACCATAATTATATAGCGTAATGGTAACATCTTCAGCAGCCGTAAGCGCACAGGATGCCTCATTTGATGGTGCCGGTGCTGCAGTTATACCCAGATCTACCTCAGTATTCGTATAAACAGAGAAGTCATCGAGGTTCAACATAAACATATCAGTACAATCGTAATGCACAAAAGCGAGGTAGATAGTTTCACCAGCATAGTCACTAAGAGAAACTGTGCGTTCAAAGACGCCTTCACCAGGTAATGTTTCTTCAAAAACATTGTCTGTAAAACTGGCAACCTGATTATCAGTAGTAGAAACCATGACTTTGTAATGCTCTGATGTCCATCCCTGATCCTGAGCCCAGGCGTTAAAATCAAGGAATATGGCATCTGTTACAGCAGACAAATCAATAGCAGGCGTAACAGCCCAGTTTTCGGGTGTTAAAGCACCCTGAGTTGCATCCCAGGAGGCAGAAGTTAAACAAGAAGTACTTACCGGAGAAGAATAAGATGCCACACTCCAATTGAAACCATCTCCATCCTCATCGTAGGTAGTCCAATCATCCATGCTACCGTCTTCTAAATCATCAGACCAGATAACATCCTTTGCATCATAATTTTTTTGCTCAAATTTGATTTTTTCGACTTTAACTGTTCCATCAAAGCCATTTTGTTTTTTGTATTGCAGATCTTTTTGACCAATAGCACTTCCTGCAAATACAAACATTAGCAGATAAATAAAAATTTTTCTCATAGTTGTTAATTTGTAAATTAATTAAATAGATAATATCCTGTTAATAAAACAGTTTCAATTAAAAAATACAGACACCATAAATTACAAACTCCCACTATTCTGTCTGGATTGTTTAAAATCTTTTAACCTACAAATTAACCATCGATGTAAGTTGTAAATGGTTGTTTTCTCATAGCTATAATTTGAGGCAGATTCCAAATTCTATCAAATATAAATCGATATATCATGAATACAAAAAAAAGCGATAAAAATATCGCTTTTTCAAGATAAAAAATTTTGCATTAACCCTTTTGATAATATTTCTGGAGGCTTTTCTGGAAAACTTCTTTATTCACCTCATTAATCTCATGTATTAATGCCCGGATAGTCTTTTTTCGTTCCTCTTTTTCATAGTCCGATAATTGGTCCTGATCGCGGAAAACAATTTTTTGGACCTGATATCCTTTCTCATCCAAACTCATAGCCACTGCGGCGTTAAAATCATCAAGAATTATTACAGAGGGCAATTGATTAACCGAATAACGGCTCATAGCCTTTAAAACCCTGTTTTTGATATACTTAATTTGCGTCTCACCCAAATAATTTGACGCCAGTAATATTTTTATCAGATCAATTTTTGCAAGTTTATCTACTTCTTCATTCTTTTCAAGTTCTTCATATTCCTTATCGTTGGTTTCGAGAAATAAGTTTATAAATTCCTGTGGCACAGTCTGGAGGTCTCTTAAGTTATCATTCCGGGCCTTCTTTCTATATTCTCGCCGGGCATATCTCTGCCGCACGGGCACATAATAATTCCATTTACGGGTTCTTTTCCAGCTTTCTGTTCGGGGCGTGGGCTTCCAGTCACTTTCCTGCCTTTGCATCAGTGGTGCATCAACCTGTAACTCACCTGTCTCCAATGCATAAAGCAAACAGTTAATAAAGTGCACATAAGCCCCGCCAATGGAATAATGGATTGCCGACCAAAGTGTTTTGTTGCTGCCTTTTACTTCACTATTGGCAGTATCGGCATTTGTTATCTTGCGAGTTTTTAGCTGGTCAATAAAACTCTTCTCTAAACCCACCGGATAATAGACCAATTCATCTCTGTTGTTCTTCGAAAAGTTTGCTGAATGATGTAACTCTTTCACATCATACACATGTGCAGAATCATTTGACAGCCGCATCTCAACGGTAAACTCATTCCCCCAACTCATTTCCTGTATTTCAGGAAAAGGACGTTCGGTTTGGGCCGATAAATAAGTGCACATCACTAAAAGTACAAATACACCTGATAGTCTTAGCATAAGATTATTATTTTTACAATATTTTCAAACCATTAAGATAGCAACAAGTTTTTAAAAAATATTCATCCGCAGAATAATTTTATATGTAATTACGCTCCTTTTCAATCAGGCCAGTTAAACCGGGCAATACAAATTTAACATGTAACAAAATGCTTCCAGCTTTTTGATTATTAAATATATTTTGTATATTGGACGTTATTAAATTTCTTCTTATGGTATATAGCTTCGCCTTTTCAGAAAACGATCAAACTTACGCCAATCTGATCCACGCTCTTAAGTATCCCGCGATCTACCTGGATAAAGATTTAATATTTCAGGCTTACAATGAAGCTTTTTGCCATTACTTCGACATTCAACCCATAGCACTCAGAAAGCTACCCTTAAATAAATTCAACCCGGAAAGTACAGCCTTAAAAGAATTCAAAAAGATTGTTACAAGCACACCCATAGCACAATTGGAAAAACAATTCTTTGTTGCCGGCTCTGCAAATAGCAAAATAAAGGTAAATGTACAACCCGAATTCAATAACAAGGGACAATCCGTAGGCGCAATTCTTTTCTTTGCAGAACAAATTCAGCAAAACAGTAAATTAGATACAGCCTTTAAAGGACTCAAATCGAAAACACCTTTTGGAATTGGAGAATTTAGCCGCGAAGGTATTATTCTTAAAGCGAACGACACCATGGCTGCCAGCATGGAATCTTCACCGAGGGGAATCATCAATAAGTCAATGGCTGATTTTCTCGAAGAAAAAGATTTTAATGCCTGGAGGCGAATTATTGAAAACGCACTTAGCAGTGATGAACCCATAGAATCAGAAAACGAAAAAAACGGACGAATCTACCATACTTTATATTTACCCAACAACGAGAAAAATAAGGTTAAAGTAGTATTCAGGGAACTTACCGAAGAAAAGATAGCCGAGAAAAAACTAAGATTAAGTGAAGAAAGATACAGAGCACTTTTCGAATGGGCTGCAGATGGTATACTTATTGGCAATCATGAAGGGACTATCATCAATTGCAATCAGAGTATTACCCAGATAAGCGGGTATGAAAAAGAAGAAATTATTGGTCAAAACATAATGAAACTCTTCCCAGAGGAGCAAATTAAGCAGAAACCCTTTAATTACAAAGATGTTCTCGAAGGCAAAACCATATTAAGTCAGCGTGTACTGGAAAGAAAAGACAAGAAACTGATTCATATTGAAATGAATACGCGCAAGGTTGCAGATGGAAGACTTCAAACATACCTCCGGGACATATCAGAGCGGATTGCTGCACAAGAGCGCATCAAGGAACAGAACGAAGAATTATTGCAAGCAGAAGAAGAATTAAAATCGACGAACAATGAACTGCTTCAACTCACAGAAAAATTATTGAAACAACGCGAAGAACTTAAAGCAGCCAAAGAAAGAGCAGAAGAAAGTGACCGGTTGAAATCTGCATTCCTGGCCAACATGAGCCATGAAATTCGCACGCCGATGAATGGAATCATGGGTTTTTCGCAAATGCTAAAAAGAGGAGATTACCCGGTACAAAAACAAAGAAGATTTCTTGGCGTAATACACTCACTTACTAAACATTTATTACAATTAATCAACGATATAGTTGATATTTCAAAAATTGAGGCCAACCAGTTATCCATATACAAGGAGACATTTTACGTTAACGACCTGATGCACGAAATCTACAATACATTTACAGAAGAAATAGAGAATCAGGAAAAAGAACATCTTAATTTAAAACTTAATAACGCTAAACACAGAACCCATTCAACTATATTAACAGATAACATCAGATTAAGGCAAATACTTACCAATCTGGTGAGTAATGCGTTAAAATTTACCGACAAGGGTGAAATAGAGATAGGCTACACATTATCAGACAGCGACTATACTTTTTATGTAAAGGATACAGGTATTGGCATTTCCACAGAAAAACAACAAGAGATATTCAACCGATTCAAACAAGCAAATGAGGCAATGACCCGCAAATTTGAAGGGACAGGTCTTGGACTTTCCATTTGTAAAAGTCTGGCAGAAAAACTTGGTGGAAAGATTTGGGTAGAATCGGAACCAGATAAAGGATCCGTATTTTTTGTTAAAATCCCCAAAGGAAATACACAGGAAGTAAAAAGCGACATTACAGTAGAAACAGAAGTGAAATATGACTGGAAGGGTAAGTCACTCCTAATTGTAGAAGACGAAGAGGCTAATCAAATTTTCTTAAACGAACTCATCGAACCAACCGGGGCTAAAATAACCATAGCTCAAAATGGTAAGGAAGCAATAAAAGAATGGGAATCAAAAAAACCTTTGGATCTCATACTTCTGGATATTCGCCTGCCCGATATTCTGGGACTTAATGTAGTTAGAAAAATAAGGTCAACAAATAAAAACATACCCATCATTGCCCAAACGGCCTATGCTATGGGCGATGACCGTGAAGCATCTCTCAAAGCAGGGTGCAATAACTACATCCCCAAACCTATCGATATTAGCCTCCTGATGTCAATGATAAACGATTACCTAATCGGCACAAAAAATTAACCCACATCAAACATTTTTATTCTTTGTATGTGTTAAGTATAGGCGCGAGAATAATTACCACTTATCTAAATTATCGTACAATGGAACCAACTATTCGAACATCTTATAAGGGAAACCTGCGAACAGAAGCAGAGCACGTCCGTTCTGGTAATAAAATAATTACAGACGCCCCGGTAGATAACCATGGCAAAGGAGAATATTTCTCACCTACCGACATGCTTGCCACTTCGCTAACGAGCTGTATTTTTACCATTATGGGTATTAAAGCAGAGGACGCGGGCTTTAGTATCCAGGGAGCAAAAGCTGAGACCTGGAAAATAATGGCAGAAAATCCAAGACGCGTAGCGGAAGTTCGCGTAGAATTTGACTTTACAGCGTGTGGGTTATCCGAAAAACAACAAAACATACTCAAACAACTTGTAAAAGTAAGCCCGGTGCCACTAAGCCTGCACGAAGACCTTAAGCAAAATGTGAGCTTGAAATTTTAAAAACCAAGAGGCAAATAATCCAGGTAATAAATTTTCACTATGAATCTACAAATAGCGCAACAAACATTTATAGTATGTGGTGCCACGAGCGGTTTTGGATATGGTACAGCAAAAGCCCTGCTCAATGATGGCGCAAAAGTTATTGGTGTGGCCCGCCAGGATGATAAACTGGAAAAAATAACCAATCAGTACCAGGGTAACTTCATACCACTTACCGGCGACTTAACAACTCAAGAAACAATTGGTGAAGTTGCATCTGCGGCAAAGGAGCATGATATAGACGGAATACTAATAAATTCTGCCGGGCCTCCCGCAAAAAGTTTTGCAGAAACTGGCATTGAAGATTGGGATGCAGCATACCAGAACCTTTTGAGATGGAAAGTAGACCTGACACAAAAACTCATACCCCACTTTACTAAAAAAGAATACGGCCGAATGGTTTACATAGAAAGCGCATCGGTAAAGCAACCTATAGAAAATCTGGTGCTGAGTACATCAATAAGGCTGGCCGTTGTGGGTATGATGAAAACACTTTCGCAGGAAATTTCAGGGCAAAATATTACAATGAATATAATAGCACCAGGCTCCCATGAAACACCTGCCATTGAACGTCTGATAAAAAAGAAAAGCGAAACAGACGGACTATCTTACGGCGATGCCCGCCAAAAATGGATCAATAACATACCTGTAAAACAAATGGGCGACCCGGGAAAACTGGGAACACTGGCTGCATGGCTGCTTTCACCATTATCGGAATTCGTTACAGGTCAGGTATATGCCATAGAAGGAGGCAATGTAAAATCGACTTTATAAAAAGAAAGCCCTGCAAATCATGAGGTTTACAGGGCTTACAGTGCATAAATATCGTTTATTCTACTATTGCGCTTTCAACAGGCATTTTGCGGTCAACTTTTTTAACCATTCCCTGTAAAGCTTTACCAGGTCCGACTTCAGTAAATGAAGCGGCACCGTCGGCAATCATATTTTTAACCGTTTGTGTCCATTTTACAGGCGCAGTAAGTTGCTTTTTAAGGTTCTCCTTTATTTCTTTCGGATCGCGCTCTCCGGCAGCTGTAACATTTTGGTAAACCGGGCAAACCGGATTTTCAATATTGGTCTCATTGATAGCTTTCTCAAGCTCTACACGCGCCGGCTCCATTAATGGTGAGTGAAAAGCACCTCCTACAGGCAGCTTCATTGCTCTTTTGGCGCCCAACTCTTTCAATTGTTCTATAGCCTGATCGATTCCGGCAACGGAGCCTGAAATAACAAGCTGGCCTACTGTATTGTAATTAGCAGGCACAACTATTTCATCGATATTATTGCAAACTTCTTCTACTTTTTCATCATCAAGGCCAATAATGGCGGCCATAGTAGATGGTTCAAGCTCGCAGGCTTGTTGCATAGCCCTGGCCCTTTTTGATACAAGTTTAAGCCCGTCTTCAAAAGAGAGCGCGCCGGCAGCAACCAACGCAGAAAATTCACCAAGTGAGTGGCCCGCAACCATTTCTGGCGCAAACTTCTCCCCCATGACTTTAGCCAGTATGGTTGAATGCAAAAAAATGGCTGGTTGCGTAACTTTTGTCTGCTTTAAATCCTCATCGGTTCCTTCAAACATCAGATCTGTTATACGAAAACCTAATATTTCGTTGGCTTTCTCAAACATTACTTTGGCTTCGGGATTTGTATCGTACATATCTTTCCCCATGCCAACAAACTGAGCTCCCTGTCCGGGAAACACAAATGCCTTCATAAATGATTGTTTTTTTTGGTTAAAACAGATGCAAATGTACAATTTTCTATTTCATGCCACTACAATAACACTTGAAAATCACCAAACAGCTAAAAACACAACTAAAATTTAGTCAATAAAAAACTGAACACAAGTGTTCTATAATTCCATTTTTTGACATAAATTTGATAAGCCTGCGGAGGTGTTGAAATAAAAAGCTTCAATTTATCACTAACTAAAAACTACACAACCATGAAAAAAATTACATTTTTAATGCTGGCCATGGTGATCGTGAATTTTATTCAAGCCCAATTATTCACCATAGGAAATCAGGAAATCGGATTTGTTTACGTCGGCCCAAAAATTGGCATGGGTGGCGCATGGGTATCTAATTTAAAAGTAGACGACGAAGAAACAGGAACCCTCTTCACCTACCAATTCGGGGTTGTTGGAAAATTTGGTTTAACCAATCGCTTATCGATCCAGCCTGAGCTAATTTTTTCCAGAAAAGGTAGCAAAGTAAAAAGCGATGAATTCGATTATGAAGGAAAACGTTTTGCCGATTATATTGGTATTCCAATACTGGCAAAACTATCATTTATTAAAATCGGGGATTTCCGGTTGCATGGCTCAGGTGGCATATACAGCAATGTAACCCTGGATCAAAAATCAGTTTATGAATACAGCTTTGAAACCTTTGAACATAACATTGAAAAAGAGTTCTACAAAAAAGTTGATTTCGGATTTAGCTTTGGTGGTGGGGCTGAGTATGAACTTGACTATGGTTTAATTGTGGGTGAGATACTGATCGAACATGGCGCAGTTGATATCTACACAAATGATATATCAACTGAAAGCAACCGCAACACCGCTATTTCGTTTGCTACCACCTATCTTTTTGATATTATTGATCTTACATCAAAGTCACTAAAAGATAAAGAAGCACCGCCAACTGAAGACATGGAATGAAAAAGGGCTGTTCCAAAAGATTAGAACAGCCACTATAATTTTGTGAAAAACAAATTTGTTTATGATAATTTAGATCCAATCAGGTGTATAAATTCTTCACGTGTAGCTTCTTTTTCCAGGAAAGCTCCTGTAAAAGCAGAAGTAGTTGTAACAGAATTTTGCTTCTGGATACCACGCATTTGCATACATAAGTGCTGAGCTTCAATCACCACTGCAACGCCAAGCGGATCAAGGGCATTTTGTATTGAGTCTCTGATTTGGTTGGTCATTCGTTCCTGTACCTGCAGCCTGCGCGCATAAACCTCCACTACCCTTGCAATTTTGCTCAGGCCTGTGATGTACCCATTGGGAATATATGCTACATGTGCTTTTCCAATAAAAGGAATCATATGGTGCTCGCACATGGAAAATAAGTCAATGTTTTTAACAAGTACCATGTGACGGTAATCCTCCTTGAATTTGGCAGAATTCAAAATTTCTTCGGCAGACTGGTGATATCCCTGTGTGAGAAATTGCATTGATTGCGCTACTCTTTTAGGTGTATCTTGCAGGCCTTCTCTTTCGGAATCCTCTCCCAGACCTTCGAGTACGCCTTTGTAATGTTTTGCCAGTTTAGCAGTTGCTTTATCATTGAATTGATCTATTCGTGTATACCCATCTTCCATTTGGGTGCCGTTTGCTTTTATTCTCATAATTGTAATTTTACCGTAAAGTTGTAACTTATTCTCCGTAATATTCTACATAATTATTTTCCGTTTCCGTAAGCTTGATACAATGAAGCTGGGCTCCAAGCAATTTAACCTGGTGCTCTAACTGCTCCCATATTGATTTTACTATTATCTCGGTAGAGACAAATTTATCCTGCAAAAAATCAACTTCAATATTTAGGTTTTTATGGTCTACTTTAGAAATTATATGTTCTCTGATAATGCGACTCAAATCTTTTAAATTCACTACAAAACCGGTCTCCCCGCTTACCTTACCCTTCACAGTTACAAACAATTCATAGTTGTGCCCGTGCCAGTTTGGATTAGAGCATTTGCCAAATACTTCGTAATTTTTCTCATCACTCCATTCCGCTTTAAACAACCGGTGAGCTGCGTTAAATCGTTCTCTTCGAGTTACGTATACCATAACATATATTTTAAGATTCAAAAGTAATGCTTTGAAATTAAATGATTAAATATTTACTTTAAAAAATAAACAATTCATTCTCCTAAAAGTTGTAAAATGTTTTATTCATAAAGTTAAACAAAATTGAAAGCAAAATATTTAATTGTATCAGCTACGCACAGTGAAGTAGCGAACTTAATTGAACAAGAGGGACAAACCATCCTCAAAAACCATTTATACAGCATTTGGGATAAAGTACATATCTTAATAACAGGTGTTGGGCAGGTGAATACGACCTATTCGCTGATGCGTTATTTCATGGATTATGATAAACCCGACAATTTAATTAATGTCGGTATTTGTGGCAGTTTTTCAAATAAATACACACCGGGCACAATAGTACAAGTATGCAAAGAAACTGCCGCCAACCAACTCGTAGAGCAAGACGGCCGTTGGTTAACATGGGCCAACATTGGGCTAATTGACAAAACGAATCGCACCATTACCCCCACTACTCCACACTGGGCAGAGAATATAGCTATCCCCAGAGTGGCCGGGCTAACGGTTGATTTCTTAACAGATGATTATTCCTTTATTCAAAAACGAAAAGAGTTTTTTCAATGCCAGGTAGAAACCATGGAAGGTGCAGCAGTTTTTACTATAGCCATGAGAGAAAAAATACCTGTACTGCAAATCAGAAGCATTTCCAATTATGTGGAACAAAGAGATAAAAAACACTGGTCTATAGAAGAAGCAAAAAAGGAATTGCATATTTTTGCTTCACAAAAGCTAAAACCTTTAATCACAAAAAAAACATGAAGTTAAACCTTGCTTTCTCAACCTGCCCCAACGATACTTTTATGTTTGATGCTTTGGTACATAAACGCATCAATACGTTCGATTTTGAATTTATTACAAACCTTGCCGATATAGAGGAGCTCAACCAGCAAGCAACAGCGCAACTCAATGATATTACCAAAATTAGCTTTAATGCATTTGCCGCTCTTACAGGACACTACCAATTACTAAACTCGGGAGCTGCATTGGGTTTTGGTAATGGTCCGCTTATTATAAGTAAACACAAAATTTATCCCGACGAACTACATGATGCACGCGTGGCCATACCTGGAGAAAATACCACAGCCAACCTGCTACTTAATATTCTTTTCCCTGAAGTGAAAAACAAAAAAGCCTATTTATTTTCTGACATTGAAGAAGCTGTTTTATCTAATGAAACCGATGCCGGACTAATAATTCACGAAACGCGCTTTAGTTACCACAAAAAAGGATTACTCAAGGTTGCAAATTTAGGTGAGATATGGGAACAAGAAATTAAACTTCCCTTACCCCTTGGAGGTATAGCTGTTCGCAGATCCCTTCCGGAAGATACAAAGCAGCAAATTCAGAATATAATAAAACACAGTGTGCAGTTTGGCATACAAAACCCATCTGCATCAGCCGACTATGTAAATTCGCACGCCAAAGACCTTGACAAACAAGTCATAAAGCAACATATAGATTTGTATGTAAATGATTACAGCATAAATTGTAAAAAAGACGGGCAATCAGCAATTCAATACCTAATCAAACAAGCAGCTGAAATTAAAGGCCACAATATAAAAACCCCGGTATTTATATGAAAAACATTACTACTCATTTTTTAATCGTGGTTTTCACATTTTATATGAGCCAAATATTAGCCCAACCACAAGCTGAAGCCGTCTTACAGCAAAAAACGAAAAATATAGATACCTCCTATATTCACTCCTATTACGAAGATCTTACACTGGGTTTTTCTATTCCCCGTAAATACGTAGACTTTAGCTTAAGAGATATCCGAAACAACAAAGAACTCGACTACGAACCCAACAGTAATTTCGCAATGGGTATCAAAGGCGCATATAAATGGCTTGGGCTCAGTGTAGGCCTGGGGCTGCCACATACGGCTGATAATATTTCAAAATATGGAAAAACAAACCGGCTTGATTTGCAAATAAATGCTTATCTCCGAAAATTTGTAATTGATGGGTATCTGCAGTATTACCAGGGTTTCTACCTTAAGAACATGGACAGTTACTTTGAAAATTTTAACGCTGACAAAAGGAGCTACTATCAAAGAGCCGACCTTACATTTGCTAATGTAGGTCTTTCAGCGAGGTATGTATGGAACCACAGAAAATTCTCCTACAAAGCAGCTTATGACTTTAACGAAAAACAAAAGAAAAGTGCTGGTTCATTGGTAACCGGACTTTTTGCCTTTTTAAATGGAGCCAGCGCAGATTCATTAGTAGTACCGACTTTTGCGCGAGATAAGTTTAGTGAACAGGCATTATTCTCGAATATATCTTCTATAAATCTTGGTATTTCTGTAGGCTATATCTATACACTTGTAGTGGCCAGTCACTTTTTTATAAACATTGGCATTGTACCTGGACTAAGCTTACAGGCATTTTCAGCAACCGACACAAAAAACAATGAAGTGCTTGCAAAAGGAGGCTTTGGTATTTCAACTGTTAGCAGAATTGCATTAGGTTATAGCAAAAAAAGGTTTTATATGGCATTTACTGGCGTTAGTGGCAGCAATAATCTGACTAATAAGAACATAACAGCTATTGATTTTGGTTATGGAAATGTGCGATTTACAATAGGTTACAGGTTTAAATTAAAGAAAAAATTGTTTTGAAATACATTAAGCTTTAAAATCCATGATCAATGAAAAACCAAATAAAAACATAATCTACAGCGCACTACAAGGCGTAATTTTTTGCTTAATATACCTCTTCTTGTTTGATTTTATTCGCTACAACGAGGCTGACACACCCAATTTCGTAAACGCTGCAAAAATTCTCTTCGGGCAGGATACCCTTACAGAAACACAATCCAGAATTACAAAACCCATGGTGTTAATTTTGCCCGGGTTTCTCAATATGCTCTGGGGGCTGAAAGTAGAAAGCATTATGCTGGCTCAAAACATTGCTTTTCTAATTCTCACAGCGATTTATTTTGGTAAACTACTGCATATCCTCGGTTTTAACCTAATTAAGCAGCAACTCGGAATCTTTATGCTGCTCACTGTTCAGGCTATTGCTGTGCATAGTTTAGAATTGATTAATGATATCGCCGGTATTTTTTTCAGTGTATTTATTACTTATCTCTACTTCAGGGGCCTACAACAGAAAAAAAATAATTTGTGGTTTTATGTATCATTCTCGCTATCGATCGTTATTGGTATTTTGAGCAAAGAAAGTGCAGGTATGGCCTTATTGATAATTATACCCCACCTGCTTATCCATGGCAGCAAAAAATATATATATCGATTCGGCATTTCAATTTTCCTAAGCGGCTTAATCATATTGTTGACTCAGGCAGCAATAAGTCTGCATTTTGAAACGCATGATGCCATTTCAAACATAATGGAGGAGTTCAGGATTAATAATGGGTTTAACCTCAAATGGGCGCAAATTCCGCACAGCTTTGATGTTTACTGGATATTTATCATATCTGGAATAATCTCACTAATTAAAAACAGGACAAAAATCCATACTGCAAATTCATGGCTTATTTCAGGACTTTTAACGGTACCTTTTTTATTATTGTGGGCAACAGTTCAGGATAGAACTATAGCCGTAGCAGCACCACTATTCATTATATATGTTTTGTTTTTTACGGTCCAATATCAAAAGAAAATGCCTCTTTGCTTTTTGATAGTTTTAGGAGGTATTGGCAATATTATTTCAACATATCTAATATACAGATATCAGATGCATAATATTTTAGAGAGTTATTATCTTTTATATGCCCTTCTTTTGCTATTTGTATGGTTATTTACTAAATATTTTAATGTAAAAAGCAATTGCATAGGAGGTTAATGATAAATATATTACTCGTTAATCAAGAACAACAAATAGTGCTTTATACAAAATAATTTTATCTAAAGGTTACTGTACCTTCTTGAGGGGGCATAGCCTATGCTACGATATTACAGCAGCACTATTAACAAAACCATCACAAACTTCTTCCATTGTAAAACCTGACTTTGAAAAAAATACCTATTTTTGCACTCAAAATAATGAAGATATGAGTGAAATACAAGATTTAAAAAACACAGCCACACAAGTTCGACGAGATATAATAAGAATGGTACACGGAGCCTCATCAGGGCACCCCGGAGGGTCGCTTGGATGTGCCGATTTCCTGACCGCACTTTATTTTAAAGTCTTGCAGCATAACCCAGAATCTTTTAACATGGATGGAAAAGGAGAAGATTTATTTTTCCTTTCCAATGGCCACGTATCTCCTCTCTGGTACAGCGTTTTAGCCCGTTCAGGGTATTTTAATATCAAAGAACTCAGTACCTTCCGGAAAATTGGCTCCCGCCTGCAGGGGCACCCAACTCCTGAAGAAGGACTCCCTGGAGTGCGTGTAGCCTCGGGATCGCTTGGACAGGGCCTTTCCGTTGCTTGTGGGGCAGCACTTACCAAAAAACTTAATAAGGATGACAACCTTGTATATTCAATGCACGGCGACGGCGAACTGCAAGAAGGACAAATATGGGAAGCAGCCATGTTTGCAGCTGCCAAAAAAATAGACAATATCATAGCCACTGTAGATTATAACGGTAAGCAAATCGATGGGCCGGTTGATGAAATTATAAGCCTTGGTAATTTAAAAGGCAAATGGGAATCATTTGGATGGATTGTTTTTGAAATGAACGGCAATAACATGGAAGAAGTAGTTACCACCATTGAGGAAGCACAAAAAGCAACAGGGAACCAAAAGCCAGTAGTAATTTTAATGCGAACTGAAATGGGCTATGGCGTTGACTTTATGATGGGTACTCACAAATGGCATGGAGCAGCCCCCAGCGATGAGCAGGCAGAAGAAGCATTGTCACAGTTAGAAGAAACACTTGGAGATTACCAATAAAACGGAATTAATATTAATCATTATAGACATTGAGCACGTAGTTTTACGTGCTCTTTTTGTTTAATATCTTTCTCACAATCATGAGCAAAATAATAAGTATTGTAAAAAATGCAGCCACCCTTCCAAGGTAATCTCCATTGGCTACATAATAAGTAATTTCGTCATTTTTAGAAAGTGAATGCCTTATAGCTGCTGGCCTCCACCATTTGGTAGGTTTAATTACATCGCCCCGTTGATTAATAAATGCCGAAATACCGGTATTCGCCGATCGAGCTATGCTTCTGCGCGTTTCTATAGCCCGGAGCCTGGCATATCGCATATGTTGCTCAAAACCGGGCGTTTTGCCCCACCATCCATCATTGGTAATAACAAAAAGAAACTGAGCTCCTTTGTTCACATAAGAAGCCACATACTCAGGATAAATAGATTCATAACATATGATAGGAGCAACAGTGGTGTTTTGAAAACGAAACACTGATGATGCTTCCTGCTTTCCCAGACTGCCCACTGTTCCGCCAAGGTCGGCTGCAAAATTGTCGAGAAACTTAAAATACTGATAATAGGGCACTTTCTCCACACCGGGCACCAGCTTAGACTTATGATAAAAATCAATACCATAGGTGGTAATTTGCAAAGCTGCATTGAACCTGTCATAATAGGTCTCTGAGTTTCGGAATTGCCTGGCTGTTGGCGGCACAAAATCTCCCTCTACATACTCCTTTCTTGTTGATGCTCCCACCACAAAAGCTACATGACTATTTTCTTCAAGGAACTTTTCTATCATTCTTACCGAAGCGTAATCTCTTACGTGCCCTTCCCAAATTTTTTCTATCAATGCGGTTTCCGGACCAATTACATATTTCGTTTTCGGAGTTATCTGATTATCGGCAACCTGAAGCAATCTCGTTGTTTGCTCCAAAGCACCCATACTTCCATATTTTTCGTTGTAAGGATCTATGTTTGGCTGTAAAATAACCATTTCAACCTGCTCTCCTTGTTCTTCATAATTATTGTAATACACATAAGACCATATAACAGGTATCGAAATAATAGCCAAAAATATTATACCGTTTGCAATTAATCGCCTGTTCATGGTTTGCCTGCCCCATATCAGCTCAGCTATGGTAGACACAATAATAATATTGCTAAATAATATCCATAAACTACCGCCTAAAACTCCTGTAAACTCATACCACTGGACCCATTGCACATTATCGGCAAATCCATTTCCAAGGGTGAGCCACGGCCAGGATATTTCAGTTTTAAAATATAAATACTCAAATGTAATCCACCAAAATAGCAGAGCATAACGGCCCACCTTATTGTCTGTCCACCTGCGCGATAGATGATAAAGCCAAAACACAAAAGCCATCAATGCACTATTGGCCAAAACAGCCATAATTGCCCCCGGAAGGGTAGCTTTATAAATCCAATAGGTGGTAAACAAGTTCCAGATTAGAAATACAATATAACTATAGTTGAATACCCCAAAAGCATTTTTCCGGGTATCGAGATAATACTCTTCAATTAAAAGCAAAGGTACAAATGCCACAAACAATAACACGGCCATCCATTCGCTATACCATGCCAATGTAAGCATAAGACCCGATAGCAGAGCCAGTCCTAACCTAAAATACGGCTTCATATGTTTAAAAATTTTAGTTCGGTGAAAATGAAGAAACTAAAAATTTCTTCAAAATGTACATTTAATGATTTTTTCCTAAAACCGTATGCGGTTTCAGGAAGTCACATCAATCTATCCTTCTAATATTGCCACAAAAATAACAATTGAATGGCCAAAATTGCCCATAGCACACGGAATGTTTGTAAAAAATTTGAAAGTAAATAGCAAAATGAGTAAAATCTACCTGACTTTAAGATTTTTCAGGCTCATTAAATGCTTTGTTCAGGGTTTTACTAATCTTATCCAACAAATAAGGTTTTGTAATCAGGTCATTAAAACCGGCTTGATCAAATGTTTCGAAAAAATCGTTGGGATTATGCGCAGTAAGGGCGATTATAGGCAGACTGGAATAAGGCCGATCCATTTCAGAACGAATATACTGGGTGGTTTCAATGCCATTCATTACTGGCATTTCAATATCCATTAAAATCAAATCAATTTTATCACGCTGTATTTTGTCTATAGCTTCTTGTCCATTTGCAGCTTGATCATAGCTATATCCAAGTTTTTTAACGTACTCGGTTAATAAAACACGATTGATAACAATATCATCTACAATTAAGATTTTATGGCTCATATTTGTTATTTGTAGGGTTCAAATTTCAATATAAAAGTACTAAAAAATAGCTGAGTAAAATAAGGTAATTTAACCCATATTATTGTGCAAAAAAATAATGTAATATCGTAAAATATTAATTACAACTAAATTTTCAAAGCATAATATAGATGAAGGAGCTCAGCACAAAAGAAATTCAGCAGATGATCAGCGACATTGCAAATGGCTTTGCTTCCATAGATCATAAGGTAATGGAACTAACCGAAGTAAGCAACGAGGACTTTACTGCTTTGAACAATATAATGAAAAATCATCATGAAACAACCCACGAAATAACCCAAAGCACCACACATATAACAGAACAAATTCAGAACCTGAAAAATAATGATGCCCTCCTCCATATACGTACTACTACAAACAATATTAAAACAGCACTCAAAGAAACCACCAGCAGCATCAATAATTATATGGACCAGGTAAACCTGTTAAACCTGGATTTCAAGCATATTAGCATCCCTATTCTTAATTTCAAACAAAATATTTCAACACTCAAATTTCTAATAACAAATTTAAAACTGAATCAGGGACTGATAGCAGAAGACAACCAAAACAACACAAATACCCTGATAGAAAATCTCACCCGCAAAATAGAAGAAATACAGGGAGAAATACCCAGGGTAGCCAAAGATGTGGAACTTCTTAAAAGTCATTTTCAAAAAGCCTATAATAAAGCCAGTGATATTACCCACCGCTTTACAAAAGAATATACTCAGCAAACAGAAATTATTGACAAGGTTATAGCTTTTATTGAAGAAGGAATCGAAAAAACAGCCACCTTAAAAATAACTATAGAACAAAAAAACCAGGAAAGCTTTCAAAATCTGAACCAGGTAATCACTAACCTTCAATACCATGATATCATCAGGCAAAAGATAGAACACATTCAGGATACCCACAAAAACATAATAAACGAACTAAACCACTTAGAAAAAGAAAAAAACATAATAAAAAAAGGGCTTGAATATGTAAAACAAATACCTGGCACTACTGAAATACAAGCTGCGCAACTTTTACTAACCAACAAAGAATATCAAAGTGCCCTTGAAAACATATCGAAAAAATTAATTGAAACAGCTAATACACTCGAAGAAGTAAATGGCCTCTCATTTAGTATTTTTAATGGCGATAAAGACATTAAAGTAGCATCGCAACTCACAAAATATAACAGGGAATTGCCCCATAGAATGAGCCAGGTCACAAATGCTTTAACAGAACTTATTGAAACAAACGACTTGCTCCAAAAAAACATCAGTGAGCATGTTAAACATTATGAGAATCTTGAGGCCATCGAAAAAGACATCAATGCCATTATTAATGAAATTAATAAAAACCTCTCTCCCCGGAACGACATCAAAACCATAACAGGCAAATTAGTTACACTCCTTAATGATATAAACGACTCAAGAAGCAACATTGGAAAAATAATCAATGCCCATCAAAACAACCATTTAATCAGTCTCATTGATAAAATCAAGCAACAAAAAGCTGTGATTGCAACCCAGCAAATTAATGAACAGGAAACAAAAAAATTCACCGAAGAATTTACCGCAATTAACAAACAAATTTCAAAAAATTGCAAAGCCTTTAAAAAGCTTGATACCGAGCTAAAAAACACCCTCGAAAACATTAAATACTACGATTTTTATGAACAGGAAGTAGAAGAAATAATCAATCAACTCAACCTTATCTACAAAAAAATCAAGCCCTTTTCAGAAGAAAGCACAATGGAAAGCGACCTGATGAGTGCTATGGAAAATGCCTATACAATGAAGTCCCAAAGAGAAATTCATCAGCATAAAACAGATTCACAAGCCAACGAAAATAAGGAAGATGAGGATAACCTTGAACTCTTTTAAAATAAAAAAACTGTATAAAATGTCTTAAAACATAACAGTAATGACAAAAAAAACCATCAACATTAAACGCACAAAAAACCAAATGGTCATTAAAATTAATGTGCCAGCAGATATTCAGCACATCCAATCCATCTATGCTGAGCTTAAAGAAATAGATTTTGACCGACCTGAAATAATTTTGGATATTGATAAAGACACACCAATAGATTTATCATTCATGCAAATAATTATCTCTTTAAAAGAAACACACCTTGAAAAAAATCAAAAAATCACGTTAAAAGCCCCTTTGGATGAAATACAAAAAAACGTAATTTTAGGTACTAATAAGGAAATAAAAATAGCAACATAAAAACAACCAAAATGGGAAAGAAAATACTCATCGTAGATGATTCCGAAAGTATACGAGAAGTAGTAAGCTTTACACTAGCCAATGCCGGACATGATGTGCAAAAAGCTGTAGATGGTGATGATGCACTTAAATATCTGGATGGCACGGCTTACGACCTAATCATTACTGACTTACACATGCCAAACAAAAATGGTATTGAGCTCATTAGAGAAGTGAGAAAATTGGATTCATATAAGTTTATTCCTATTCTTTTCCTCACAACTGAGTCACAAACCGAAAAGAAAAAAGAAGCCAAAGAAGCAGGTGCCACCGGATGGATTGTAAAACCCTTTGTACCTGATAAACTCTTAGCTGCAATTAATAAAGTTGTAAGATAATGGAAGCATTCAAACAAAAATTCGTTGAAGAGGCTACTGAACAGATTAATGACCTGGAAGAAGCGCTTTTACAATTAGATAAAAACAAAGAGAATATGGATACTATAGAATCCATATTCCGGGTAATGCATTCCCTTAAAGGTGGTAGTGCAATGTTTGGGTTTGAAAAAATCGATAAGTTTACCCACATTCTCGAGAGTGTATATGACCGCATAAGAAACAAAGAAATGAAGGTAACACCTGAAATTCTGGACCTTACATTTCAGGCAGTCGACCATCTCAGAAACCTGTTAGCAGAAAGCCCCGAGAACGAACGCCAACTCGAACGGGAAAACAATGAGTTTATAACACGCATTGAGGGTGCACTGAACGAAAAAACAAAACCGGAACATGCCAGCATACAGGATGAACCTACAGAGGGAAAAACAAAAACTTATTATGTAAGGTTCGAGCCCAATGAAGATATCATGCAAAATGGGACCAACCCCCTGTTTTTACTAGAAGATTTGGCCCAGCTCGGAACTACGCTAATAATTCCAAATACCTCCAAAATACCCGGGTTCAAAACACTAAACCCAGCCAAAACCTACACAAGCTGGAACATACTTCTAACTACCAATGCCGGTATAAATGCTGTGATTGATGTATTTATCTTTGTCGACGATGAGGCAAAAATAGAAACGCATAAAATTTCAGACTACAATTTACTGCAAGACAAGGCCATAAAAAATATACTCAAAGATACCCTGCAGCAAAAACCCAATATTAAACCTTCTGACCTACACGAGCTTATTATCGACCTTGAGAATATATATCAGGAAAAAGAAGAAAAACAAGTAAAAGACGATACACGCAAAAAAGTTGAACACAGTATTTCGAGCATTCGTGTCAGCTCCGATAAACTCGACAACCTCATCAACTGGGTGAGTGAGTTGGTTACAATCCAGGCACAATTATCGCTTTTCAATAAAGAAAATAATTATCCCGGCCTCGACCCCATAGCCGAAGAAATAGAAAAAATATCACGCAGGCTGCGTGACGATGTGTTCAGCATAAGGCTCATCCCCATTGCAAACATGGTAACAAGGTTTCAACGCATGGTAAGAGAGCTCTCCAATGAACTTGGGAAAGAAGTCGATTTTATCACAAAGGGAACTGAAACAGAGCTAGACAAAAACATCATTGAAATGCTCATAGAGCCTGTAATGCATATTATCCGGAACAGCCTGGACCATGGCATTGAAGATTCCGCTCAAAAAAGAATTGATGCCGGAAAACCACAGAAAGGAACCATTACGCTCAATGCGTTTTACTCAGGAACCTACGTATACATTCAAATAATTGACGATGGCAAAGGCCTCGATTATGAAGAACTTCGTAAAAAAGCCATCGAAAGAGAGATTATAACAGAGGAAACCCAAATAACAGAAAAAGAAATACTCGATTTGGTTTTCACCTCGGGATTTTCCACAGCTAAGCAAGTAACAAATCTCTCGGGCCGTGGTGTAGGAATGGATGTAGTAAAGCAAAAAATATCCGAACTCCGGGGTGAAGTAGATATTAGTAGTGAAAAAAACAAAGGTACTACTGTTACCATTAAATTGCCGCTAACACTTTCGATTATAGACGGATTGCTGGTTAGAATAGGCAAAACGAAATTTGTAATACCACTGGCAGCAGTACAAAAAATATATGAATTCACACACAACGAAATCGAAGAATCCATCAACAACCTGTTCCTTGCTGATGATAAACGCGTGCCTTTCATATACTTGCGCGAAGCACTTAACATTGGAGGCACACCACCCGAAATAGAAAGAATCGTTAATGTAGAGTTTCAGGATACATTTATGGGCCTCACAGTTGACGAAATTATTGGCGAATACCAGGCCGTGCTCAAACCGCTTGGCAGAATGTACAAAGAAGTTGATATTGTCTCCGGTGCCACCATCCTTGGCGATGGAACAGTTGCACTGGTACTCGATCCAAACCGCGTAATTAATGAATTTACAAATAAAGAAAACATAGGAGGATAAATTATGGATACACAAACCCAAACCGACAAAAAGAATACAAGTAATCAGGTACACACGTACCTTTCATTCAGGCTGGGCAAAGAAGTCTTTGCTGCATCAGTTGATCATGTTGTCAACATCCTGGAACTTAAACCAATTACCAAAGTACCCCACGCACCCGAATACATGAGCGGAGTAATAAATCTGCGAGGACAGGTATTACCGGTAATTGACATGAGGATTAAGTTCGGAATGTCCCCCACAGAGGCCACCGTGGACACATGCATCATTGTGCTGAACCTGGAAATTGAAAACGAAAACGTTAAACTAGGTATATTGGTCGATGCTGTAAGTGAAGTACTGGAATTGGAAGAAAGTCAAATCGAACCTTCTCCAAGTATCGGAACCAAATACAAGGCAGAGTTCATCAAAGGCATGTGGAAACAAGACGAAAGCTTTATTATGCTGCTCAACCTTGATCTTATTTTCACAAGAGATGAAATAGTAGTGGTAGAAGAAAAAACAAGCGAAGCAGACATGCCAAAAAATGAACAAACAGACGAAGAAAAAAAATAATTATATAACCAAACCAGTTACAAACCAAACCTGCTTGGCCAGAAAACATCCAGGGCTAAGCAGGTTATGCTTTACCATACGTAAAGGTTTTTTAAAAATATATAATGAAGCAGAATTACATATTTTCATTAATTTGCTTATTATTTTTCATCAATACTATGAGAGCCCAACAACAAAATGCCTGGAAAAACGAACTATATGGTTTTGTAAGAGCTGATGCATTTTACGATTCGAGAAAGTCGGCCGAAGCGGTTGATGGGTTATTTTTACTTTACCCCCTGAATGAAAACCCCGACGAAAACGGGAAAGACCTCAATGCAGTCAGCCAAATTACCATGACAAGCATTTCAAGCAGGTTGGGAATGAAAATGGGAGGCAAAAAAATTTTTAACGAAACAGCCACACTCGCAGCCAGACTGGAAGCAGATTTCACAGCACGCTCTAATTCAAATTCTTTAAGGCTAAGGCATGCCTATATTTCATTGAGCTGGCCCGGACATAAATTACTCATGGGCAGAACATGGCACCCAATGTTCACCCCTCAGGCATTTCCTTTTACACTGAGCATAAATGTGGGCACACCCTTCAATCCCTTTAACCGCAGTCCACAAATCAGATATACCCTCAAGCCTACAAAAAGGTGGTCAATGTTGCTCGCCATGCTATACCAGAATGATTATTCCAACCTGGGACCAGATGGTAACAGTGGCGTAGAAAAACGCATTGACCTTATGCGCCACAGCATGATACCAAACCTACACTGGCAAACACAATTTAATTTTAGAAAGCAAACCTTTGGTTTGATGGCAGATTATAAACAAATCCAACCAGAGACAAAAACCACAGGAACCAACGGCACCTATAAAACAACAACACAAATCGCCAGCTATGCTGTTGGAGCTTTTACCAAAACATCGATTAACAAGTTCTCGGCCAAAGCCAAAGTTATTTTAGGCCAAAACCTTTCTGATCATATCATGGCAGGAGGCTACGGAGTTAAATCCTTCAATACTAAAACTGGTCATGAAACTTACACACCGTCAAACCACATTTTTAGTTGGATAAACCTGGAATACGGAACCAAATTTACGGCAGGGTTGTTAGTAGGTTATAGCAAAAACCTCGGATTTAATGATGATATTGAGCCCAATAGACCAATATACGCCAGAGGAAGTAATATTGCATATCTTTACAGAATCTCACCATACATAAAATGGCGAAACCAAAGGCTTGAAATTTGGGCAGAAACAGAAGTAACCACTGCTGCCTATGGTAATATTCAATATGCAGAAAACGGACGAGTAAACAACACCAGCGAAATAAGCAATGTTAGATTACAATTTTCTTGTGTGTATTATAATTTAATAAAAAATGAACGAAAGCACTACATTTAACAATATTGAGCTAAAAGCAAAAGAATTTGAACGCCTTAGTCAATACATTTTTAGCAACTACGGAATAAAAATGCCTCTTGCAAAAAAGGTTATGCTACAAAGTAGATTGCAAAAAAGGCTGCGTCACCTGAATATGCATAATTTCCAAACCTACATTGATTATGTATTCAGCAAAGAAGGCGAAAAGGAAATTGTACATATGATGGATGTTGTATCTACAAACAAAACAGATTTTTTCAGAGAGCCCACTCACTTTGAATTTATGCACGAAACCATTCTACCTGAAATTTACCAAAAAGGACAGAATGAGCTTAAAATATGGAGTGCCGGAAGCTCCAGCGGAGAGGAGGCATATACCATAACCATGGTCATTGAAGAGTATATTGCACAAAACAAAAATATAAACTACCATATCACAGGTTCCGATATCTCAACAGACATGCTTCAGAAAGCGGTTAATGGTATTTACAAACTCGAAAAAAGTATCACCATACCGGAATCGATGAAAAAAAAATACCTGCTAAAAAGTAAAGACCATCAAAAAAAACTTATCAGAATAAAACCCAATTTACGCTCAAAAGTAAGTTTTTTTAGACTTAACCTCATGGATACAACTTACAAAGCACCCAATAATTTCGACGTAATTTTTTGCCGGAACACACTGATATATTTTGAACGCAATACCCAGGAAGCAGTCATTAACCGATTATGTAACCACCTGAAGCCCAATGGTTATTTTATCCTTGGACATTCAGAATCAATAACAAACATGGATGTTCCGCTAACGAACATCAAACCAACCATATTCAAAAAAACATCATAATAAATTATCCATGCTTATTAACCTATTGATAATAGATGATGATATATTCTTCAGAGAACTGCTCAAAGACGTTCTGATGGAGTACCCGGTGCAATTATACGAAGCCTCAAACGGTGACGAAGGATTAGACATATTAAAACAAGAGCCTATACATGTAGTAATAACAGACATCATAATGCCTGAAAAAGAAGGTTTGGAGAGCATTATAGAAATCATCCAAAAATACCCGGGCGTTAAAATACTTGCGGTTTCAGGAGGAGGATCAAACGGAAGCGTGCACTACCTCGAAATGGCTACATCATTAGGAGCACATGAAACACTGGCCAAACCATTTGAACAAACTGAACTTATTGAAAAACTCAATATCCTGACCAACAATAAAATAAAGCCTGACATGTAGCATGGCTACAAGCAATTATTAAACACTACAGACATGGAAAAAAAGATATCTGACGAAGAACTTATTAAAGAATTAAAAATACGCTTCAATCAAAACAAAAAAGCGCTGACAGAGCTGCAGGAGAAATCAAAGGAATTGCGTAAAGTGAACGAAAAACTCAAAGAATCGGAATCACTAAAAAGCCATTTCCTCTCGAACGTTACAAACGAAATTGTTAACCCGTTTGCCTCTATTCTGGGATTAAGCCAAAATATAATGGCCCTGAATATAGATGAGTATGAAAAAATAAAACCTTTGGCCCAATTAATACATGCTGAAGCATTTAATCTTGATTTTCAGTTAAAAAATATTTTTGCTGCAGCCAAAATCGAAGCCGGATTAGCACAGCCCGAACTCACTAATGTTAATATACACGCTTTAATTGAAAGCATTATAGACAGCTATAAATACAAAGCAGAACAAAAGGAGCTTAAAATAAAATTTCATTACCAACCCAATAAAAGAGTAAATAGCTCAAGTGAGTTTCCAGGCGATTCAGAAAAGCTCAAGCTAATAATGTCTAATTTGCTGAATAACAGCATAAAATACAGCAATGCAGCCCAAAAAATCGAGATTGTTTCGTCAATTTCGAAAAACGATGAACTCATTATAACTGTGAAAGACTATGGTGTGGGAATCAAACAAGAAGACCAGGAAAAGCTATTTGATCGATTTGTGAAAGGTGAAAGCACCATACATTCACTCAACGAAGGCTATGGACTGGGATTATCAGTCACCAAGTCGTATGTAGACTCTCTCGAAGGAAAAATAACCGTAGAAAGCGAACAAAACAAAGGGGCCATATTCACCATTTACCTGCCACGTCCAAAAGACACCAGTTACCTGGAAGGTTTCTCTGATGACGGTAATGAAATATTTTTTCAGGATACAGACGAAGAGTTTTAATTTATGGATAACCTACCATTACACTATTTATACCCGGCAGCACTTTTTGCACCAGCAGAGCCACATTTAATTAATACACTTTTGGGCTCCTGTATTGCAATTTGCCTGTACGATCCCATTCAGCAAAAAGGCGGTATGAACCATTACATGCTACCTTTCTGGAATGGTAATGGCCTGGCATCGCCCAAATATGGAAATATTGCCATTGAAAAGCTCGTAGAATCTTTAACCCAAAATGGTAGTAAAAAGAACAACCTCATCGCCAAAATATTTGGTGGTGGAGAAGTTATAGAATCACAACACCACTATTTCGATATAGGCAAAAGAAACATTGAAGTCGGACATCAAATGCTCCACGATTTAAGAATTCCCATTAAAGCCGAAAGTACGGGAGGCAAACAAGGTAGGAAAATACAATTCAACACCATTACAGGAGCTGTAAAAATGAAGTATATTAGCAAGCAGGAAATAAAGAGCAAATAACCTCAACGGTTTCATAACCTAAACAGAAAAATGGTTATTTGTAGTGATGTAAAATTTTTGTAGTATGACAAAACCCATTAGAGTACTTGTAGTAGACGATTCAGCTGTAGTCAGGCAAACTTTATCTGATATACTTAATGCAGATAGACACATAGAAGTTATGGCTGTAGCCTCCGACCCCTATTATGCTGCAAAAAAAATTCAAAAAGAAGTACCCGATGTCATCACACTCGATGTTGAGATGCCACGCATGGACGGGTTAACATTTTTGCGAAAGCTCATGACCCAGCACCCGTTGCCTGTGGTTATTATATCGTCACTTACAGATAAAGGTACCGAAACTGCCATCAAAGCTTTGGAATATGGTGCTGTAGATATCATCACAAAACCCAACATGAGCACAAAAAAGTTCTTTGAAGAATCAAGTATAAAAATATGCGATGCTGTAAAAGCAGCTTCAAGAGCCAGGGTTGACCGAAAAAAAGCACAAAAACCAAGACCTGTTCCCCAAAACATGCAAAATATCGCTCCTAAATTATCTGCTGATGCAATTATTCAGCAAAGAGCGAACCGCAGTATGATAGAAACCACAGATATTGTGGTAGCTGTTGGAGCGTCAACAGGGGGAACGGAAGCACTCAGAGAATTTTTGATGGAATTGCCACCCGATAGTCCGGGCATAGTAATAGTGCAGCATATGCCAGAGCATTTCACACGCTCCTTTGCCGAGCGATTAGATGAATTATGTCAGATTTCAGTTAAAGAAGCCGCTGAAAACGACACCATTATTCGTGGACGCGCACTCATTGCTCCCGGCAACCATCACCTTTTAATTAAACGGTCTGGAGCACGCTATTATGTAACAATAAACGAGGGGCCTTTAGTAAACCGGCACCGCCCGAGTGTGGATGTCATGTTCAGATCGACCGCACAGTATGTGGGGAAAAATGCCATTGGTATGCTAATGACAGGCATGGGAGCCGATGGAGCACAGGGGCTCCTGGAAATGCGCGAAGCAGGAGCTATTACAGTTGCCCAGGATGAAAAATCGTGTGTAGTATTTGGCATGCCCAAAGAAGCCATTGACCGTGGTGCAGCTAAACATATTTTGCCACTCAACCAAATGGCCGGATTTGTGGCAAAACATAAAAGATAAATCCATAAGCAACATCACCTGATAAACATCACCTACAAGTACTTCTGTCATCACTGCCCAATTAATAGCCTTACCATTAATACCCCTGCGCTTAAATCTTTTTCGATGTCTTGCCATAAATAAGTCAAAAAATAATATATTTGATATTTGATAAACAACCATGTTCGCGAAAAATTAATCTCATGGGGAAAAAGAAAAAATTTACCGGTATATTTCTGACAATAAGTATTATTGCAGCACTATTACTTCACTTTTTTATAATTAAAGGTATGCTCTATGGTCAAAACATAGAATTTACCTGGAGTAACTTTATAAGTCTTCACGAAAACGCTATCTTTTACCTGATAGATAGTATAATCATACTAATACCATTATTTGCGTGGTTTTCAGGATCATTTTTCGAAAACAAGCTAAACAAATATGCCCAGGTATTAGAAAACCGCGACCACCAATACGAAGAAGTTAGTGAGATTGCCAAGAATCTTACTATCGGGAATGTGGATTTCGAAGCCGGCGAAAAAACAGATAATAAATTGGTTGAACAACTACTGGCACTGAGGGACAACCTAAAAAAGCAAAAAGAAGAAGAAGAAATTCGCAAAAAGGAAGACAACCAGCGGCATTGGGTATCTGAAGGACTTGCGAAATTTGGCGATATTTTAAGGCAAAACAACGATAATATTGATACCCTCTCATTTGAAATAATAAGCGAATTGTGCAAGTACATACATGCTGTGCAGGGAGGATTCTTCTTACTCGAAGATAGCGATCCAAAAGACAAGCATTTCAAATTAACCGCACATTTTGCCTACGACCGCCAAAAATACAACGAAAAAAGAGTTGAATGGGGAGAAGGACTCATTGGCCGGGCTGCATTTGAGCAAAAAACGCTTTACATAGATGATGTGCCTCAGGATTATGTAGAAGTTACATCAGGCCTGGGCCAAACCAACCCAAATGCACTTTTAGTTGTCCCTTTGAAATTCAACGAGGAAGTACACGGAGTACTGGAACTTGCAGGTTTTGAGATGTTTGATCAATATAAGATTGACTTTGTAGAAAAAATAGCTGAAAACATTGGCTCCACAATAAGCAATGTAAAAATCAACCTTAAAACAGCCAAGTTTCTTAAAGAGAGCCAGGAGCAAGCAGAAAGGCTCTCACAACAAGAAGAAGAAATGCGGCAAAACATGGAAGAGCTTCAAGCCACACAGGAAGAAGCCGCCAAACAGTCGAAAGAGTTTGTTAGCTTCACAAACTCCGTGAACCATACCCTCATACGGGCCGAATATGACGTGAATGGCATACTAATATATGCCAACACAAGATTTCTGAATAAACTGGAGTATGAAAATAGCTCCGAAGTCGAAGGACACCATATTTCCATGTTTATAAATGAAAAAGATAAAGAATGGTTTAACGATATCTGGAACGAACTTTCTAGAGGCGGTCAACATTTCGAGGGTTACATGAAACACGTAACCAAAAAAGGCAAAGATCTTTGGACCATGGCAACTTACACGTGTGTGAGAAACGAAGAAGGTGGCGTAGAAAAAATTCTCTTTCTCGCCATCGACACAACCGAACATAAGAAACAATCGCTTGATTATGAAGGCCAAATAAGAGCATTAAACCTTGCAAACATTAAAGCTGAATATGCCCCTTCAGGTAAATTTATTGCCTGCAACGATAAATTTCTAGAATCTGTGGGCTACACGATGGACGAAGTTAAAGAAACCAGCATATTCGATTTCTTTACAGAAGAAAACCAATCTAACTTTGATGAACTCTGGAACAATGTGGTCAATGGCGTACCTTACCAGGGCCAACTAAGTGTAACCGTTAAAGGTAAAAAAATTAAATGGTACCAGATGACCCTCATATCAGTAAATAACATGTATGGAGAGGTCGATAAAATATTGGTGCTGGCTGTGGATATCACAGACCAAAAAGAACTCGAAATAAAAATAAGCGAGCAAAACCGCATTCTTAAAGATCAGGAAGAGAAGCTTAAAAACTCCGAAATGGAGCTTCAAAAGCGGCTCGATAAAGCAAAACGTGACTTACGCCAGCATTTTAAAGAAATAGAAAAGAGTAAGGTACGTCACGAGAAAACCCTGGAAGGAGCACTTGATGCTATTATTACAACCAACCAGAACGGGACCATAGAATTCTTTAACAAAGCCGCCGAAAATCTTTGGGGTTATGAAAGAAAAGATGTCGTAGGCCAAAATATTAAATTACTATTCAGTAAAAAGATTATAGAAACCGATGATTTTGTGAAACGTTTTGTAATGCCGGGGCTCGAAAAAATTGTAGGCGAACGTAAAGAAATAAGCATAACCACCAAAGATGGAGAAAACAAGCAAGTGCTTATGCTACTCTCAGACGCAACAGTAGACAAAGTCCATACCTACACAGCCTTCATACAACAAATTGAAGTTGAGCTTTTTTAAAATAAAATCATAATCAAACAATAAATCGGCAATACTGCCGGTTTATTTTTGTTTTAAGTAATATATCATAAACCAATTAGCTCCCCGGAAAAAATGCGATACTTAATTATACTTTCATTGCTATTCATAGCATTCATAAGTTGCGAAGAGGATGAATTTCTTACTTCAGCATCAGCCAAATTACAATTCTCCACCGATACTGTCATGTTCGATACAGTTTTCACCGGGATAGGGTCAGCAACCCAACGATTTAAAGTCTATAACCGGCACCAGCAGCCAGTAAAAATATCCTCAGTAGAACTCGCTAAAGGCAACAATTCTCATTATGCAATCAATGTTGATGGCATATCAGCCAATCAGGTCGATGACATCGAGATTAAAGCCAATGACAGCATATACGTTTTTGTAGAGGTCAATATCAACCCCTCAAACGACGACATGATTGAAAAAGACTCCATACTTTTTTACACAAATGGAAACTTGCAAAATGTAAAAACCATAGCCTTCGGACAGAATGTTAATCTGCTTATGGGAGAAAGCCTGACTACACAAACCTGGGATGCCACACGACCTTACCTGATTTACACCTCTTGCCTTGTCGACACACTGGAAACCCTAACCGTTGAACCAGGAACAAAAATTTATTTCCATAACAATGCCAGCCTTTTCATATTGGGTTCTCTTAAAGTAAACGGCACATTAGATGAACCCGTCTCTTTTAAAGGCGACAGGCTTGAGAACTTCTATGATGACAAACCCGGACAATGGGGCGCTTATACTATTCTTGAAAATGGCGCGACTTACGTGTTCGGGGGATTACATTTTCTTCCGGGAAGTTTTGAAAATGAAATCGATTATGCCATAATAAAAAATGCCAACAAAGGCATACAACTCGATTCTGCAATAGGCAGTAATTATACGCTCAGTATTTCCAATTCAATTATATCGCATATGAACCTGGCTGGTATTTACGCACAAACCAGCAGCGTTAAAGGAGAAAATCTGGTATTAAATAATTGCGGAAGCCACGCCATAGCCCTCGTATTGGGAGGCAAATACAATTTTAATCATATCACCATAGCCAACTACACGCCATACAGCTCAAGAAACACAGCATCTGTAGCACTAAACAATTATTTCGTAGTGGGCAATGCAGGCTATGTATACGATCTCGAAGAAGCCACTTTTACAAATAGCATAATATATGGCGATGGCGGAGAAAATGGAAACGAAATAGTGCTCGACAATGCCGATGAAGGCACATTCAACTATTTTTTCGATCATTGCATCGTAAAAGTAAGCGACGAATTCAACCTGAGTGATGAAACCCATTTTCAAAACATTATTCGAAACCCTGAACTCGGTCCACGGTTCGTATCAAAAGAAGCGTACAACTTTCAACTCGATACGCTCTCGCCTGCCATAAATGCAGGAAAAACAGAATATGGGTTGGCTACACCTATTGACCTCAACCAAAATGACAGAACAGCAGACCAGGCTCCGGATCTTGGAGCATATGAGCGGCAACAATAAAAATTAATTGTATTGATATGAAAAAATATTTGCTAATCACCCTTTTGGCAATAATAAGTAGCTTTACGCTCATTGCTCAGGAAAATGATTTCCGTATAATTTTTTATAACGTTGAAAATTACTTTGACCCCGTAAACGACAGCATTACAAAAGATGAAGAATTCACTCCGGAAGGCACGCGCCATTGGTCGTGGTATAAATACAATGACAAGGCCGCTAAAATTTATAAAGCTATTGTAGCATTTAGTGGCTGGCAACAACCAGACATAATAGCAGTTTGTGAAATTGAAAACCGTTATGTGCTTGAAAACTTATTAAAAAGAACCCCGCTTGGAGATAACGCGTATAAAATTGTACATAAAGAAAGTGAAGACTTTCGCGGAATAGATGTAGGGTTATTTTACAATGCTGAAACTGTCTGGCCCATAAATGAAGATTTCATTAAAATCCGTTTCGAAAATCAGCCGAATAAGCGCACCAGAGATATTTTGCACTTTAAAGCATTGTTAAAAAACAAAGATACCTTACACGTTTTCGTCAACCACTGGCCATCGAAATATGGCGGGGCAGTGGCTACAATACCATTTCGAGCAGAAGCTGCAAGAACTTTACGGACAGTAACCGATAGCATATTAAAAGTAAATCCGAGGGCAAATATTGTAATCACCGGTGATTTTAACGACACACCAAATGATGTTTCCATACAGGAGCACCTCGGGGCAGTTGCACCCAACAAAGTTGACGAACATAAATTAGTTAATCTGAATTTGGGTTTAAACAAGAACGAATACCCCGGCACACATCGTTATCAAGGTCAATGGTCAATGATCGATCAATTCATTGTTTCCAATGTGATGCTCAAAAAGGAAAATTCCGTATACACCAACCCTGGTAAAATGAAAATTGGTTATCTGGATTTACTTCTGGAAAAAGATGATAAATATACAGGCAAAAAACCCAATCGTACCTTTATTGGCTTTAGGTACCATGGTGGTTTCAGCGATCATCTTCCGATTTTGCTTGACCTTGAATTAAAGTAATATCATTTTTCGACCTCACGAACTTCAGGTTATTTTCGGCAGCAAAGCCTTCCATAAAAGCCCAGGCATCATCAAAATTATTGCTTATTTCCCCATCGAGAATTGCATTTTTTATAGCCTGTTTAATATCTCCAATAATCCTTGAAGGGCCAATGTCGAATGCCTGCATTATCATTTCTCCGGTAATTGGAGGTTGAAAATTCCTTACACGGTCCTTTTGTTCCACCTCCAGTAATTTTTTTCTTACAATCTGATAATTGTGCAAATACCGCTGAACCTTTTCATGATTTTTTGAAGTAATATCGGCTTCGCATAAAGTCATCAAATCATCTATCTCGTCTCCTGCCTCAAATAACAATCTGCGCACAGCCGAATCTGTAACTTCGTCTTCGACCAATATAATGGGTCGCATATGGAGGCTCACCATCTTCTGTACATATTTCATTTTCTGATTCAGGGGTAATTTCATCCTTTTAAATATCCCCGGAATCATTTTAGCACCTTTATATTCATGCCCGTGAAAAGTCCAGCCATGCTCCTCAACAAAGCGTTTGGTGCGAGGCTTCCCAATATCGTGTAGCAAAGCAGCCCAGCGCAACCAAAGGTCATCAGTTAGTCTGGCGAGATTGTCGAGTACCTTGAGTGAATGAAAAAAATTGTCCTTATGCGCCATACCTTCGCGTTTCTCAACACCCTGCATTGCTGACAATTCCGGAAAAACATATGACAAAATGCCACTTTTCGCCAACAACTTAAACCCAACAGATGGTTCCGGAGCAAGAATAATTTTATGCAACTCCTCGTTTATCCTTTCTTTAGAAATAATCTTTAACCTCTCTACATTTGACACAATGGCATCAAAAGCCTCCTCGTCTATATGAAAATTTAACTGTGTTGCAAACCTAATTGCCCGGAGCATACGTAAAGGATCATCTGAAAAAGTAACCTTAGGGTCGCGCGGAGTACGAATAATTCCCCGTTTTAAATCAGAATAACCATTAAAAGGATCTATCAGCTCACCATAGTTATCCTGATGAAGACTCAAAGCCAGGGCATTAATCGTAAAATCTCGACGCAACTGATCATCTTTCACTGTACCGTCTTCCACTATAGGGTTTCGCGAATCATGATTGTAAGACTCTTTTCGCGCACCTACAAACTCATATTCAGTATCTTTATACCTGAACATGGCCGTACCATAACTCTTAAAATAAGAAACCCTGATTTTAGGATCTATTCTATGAGCAACGTCCCTGGCCAACTTAATTCCACTTCCTTCTACTACAATATCTACATCTTTTGAACCTCTGCCTAATATAAGATCCCTTACAAACCCACCTATTACGTAAGCCTCCTGCTCCTGGCCGGTTACAATATCTGATACATACTGAAATACTATATTTTGAATATTTTCACTAAACTTCATTCGTCCTCATTTGTTATAAAAATAGTGGACAAAATTACAACTTTTCCCATTTGTAAAAGAAAGTTACAAGCCTTTTTAAAAAAAATGGGGAAAACAGAGTTGCAAAACAACCAATATAATGGCATATGATTTGCAACATATGTAGAAATATAAATTTATTCATAAAAAAAACAAAAAAGACATGCCTGAATTTTTAACGAAAGACACATTTAAAGAAAAAATTTTCAACTTCGAGGAAAATAAAGATTGGAAATTTGAAGGCGACAAACCTGCAGTTATCGACTTCTATGCCGATTGGTGTCAGCCATGTAAAATGGTAGCCCCCATTCTTGAAGAACTTGCAGAAGAATACAATGGTAAAATTGATATTTATAAAATTGATACTGAAGATCAGCGCGAATTAGCAGCTATGTTTGGTATCCAAAGTATACCATCACTTTTGTTCATACCAGTTGACGGGCAACCACAAATGGCTGCCGGAGCCTTACCAAAAGAAACCTTCAAGAAAGCATTTGCAGACGTGCTTAAAGTTGAAGAACCCGCTTAACATAATCACAAAGCGAAAAAACCTGCCCCATCGGCAGGTTTTTTTTTGGAAAAATTTTCAAACTACCCCCTACCCTAACCAGTGCCTGTCCATAAAGACTGCGTGTCCAGTGAATAAATTCCATTTTCAAGACTTTATTCGCAAGCCTCAAAATATTCAATGGTGCTCATGAGCTCCCTTTGGTCGGTTCGAAACTCAAAACCGTTGAGTTTACTGGAGTAAATAATGCGGTTTTGAGTAAGAGTAACGAAGAAAATGGAGTTTATTGACGGACACTAACCAGTCTGTTTATCAAAGAAAGAAACAAAAATGGTAACCAAAAGCATAATAAAACCAGGGCATTTGATTATTGAACATACTCAAAAGGCATAATTTTTGTTTGTTGTCTGCCGACAAAAGGTCGCAATCGGGGGTGCCCTAAATAACGGGCTGAGATCATACCCTTTGAACCTGATCCGGGTAGTGCCGGCGAAGGGATATCAAAGTATTTTCCCCCCATTGCATATTGTATAACTTAAACTTTCAACTATGAAAAGTGTAACTTTTACAGTTGTGCTGGTTTTAATAATGCATTTTGCCAGCGCACAAAATCTCATCAATGGGGTTGTGACCAGCGAAGACAACGAACCACTCAGTGGAGCAACCATTAAACTCTCACCAGGCAACTACGAAACAATTACCAATGGTGGTGGAAAATTCGTAATCAACAATGTTAAAAATGGGCAGTATGAAATACTGGTTACTTTTCTGGCCCATGAACCCTACAGGGAGAAAATTAAGATTACGGAAAACATCTCTCTAAAAATTTCCATGGAAAAAAGTGTAATTCAAACACAGGAAATTATCGTATCCTCTACCCGGGCCACAGACAAGACCCCAACAAGCCACACAACCATTGGAAAGGAGATGATTCAAAAACGGGAAGCAGTGCAGGACATACCTTACCTGCTACAATTAACACCATCTGTTGTAACTACGTCAGATGCCGGAGCAGGCGTAGGTTATACCAATTTCAGGATCCGTGGTACAGACCTAAACCGGATAAACATTACTGTAAACGACATCCCACTAAATGATGCCGAATCGCATGGAGTGTGGTTTGTAAACATGCCAGATTTTATTGAAAGCACAAACAGCATTCAAATTCAGCGAGGAGTTGGCACATCTACCAACGGAGCAGCTGCCTTTGGCGCATCAATAAACCTGCAAACCAACGACATTAGCCTCAGGCCATACGCAGAAATAAACAATGCTGCCGGCTCCTTCAACACCATGAAAAATACAGTAAAAGCAGGTACCGGCCTGATTGATGGAAGATACAGTTTTGACGCCCGGCTATCACGCATTAAATCAGACGGCTTTATTGACCGGGCATCTTCTGACCTGAAATCTTTTTTTGTTTCAGGTACCTATCGCTCCGAAAAAGATGTAGTTAGGGTTAATGTTTTTTCAGGTAAAGAAATCACTTACCAGTCGTGGGAAGGCATACCAAAAGCTAAGCTAAACCAGGATAGTGCTGCCATGATGCAATTTGCCTACAATATGGGATACGACCAGGAAGAAATTGCAAACCTATTTGAATCAGACCCTCGTACATACAACAGATACATGTACGAAAACCAAATAGACAATTATCAGCAAGACCATTACCAGGTGTTCTACACCCGGAACTTCAATAAAAAGTTGTCGGCAAACATTGCTTACCATCAAACCAATGGCTACGGCTACTATGAGTCGTACAGATACAATGAAGATATAGCAGACTATTTGGCAGAACCAATAATTGCAGGTGCAGATACCATTACAGAAACAGATGTAATAGATCGTAAATTTCTTGACAATATTTTCTACGGTGGAATTGGCTCCATTAAACTTAATTTACCCAGACTAAAAGCTACTCTGGGCGGTGGATGGAACCGATATGACGGGAGCCACTACGGAGAAGTGATGTGGGCCCAGAACAATCTAAGTACATTTGAAGCGCAACACCGTTTTTACGATAATACTGGTGTAAAAGACGATGCCAATATTTATGCACGGGCAAACTTCATGGTAAATGAGCAGCTCTATACCTATATTGACCTACAGTACAGGCATATTAATTACGAAATTGATGGGTATGACGATGGTCAAAGAGATATTACACAATCTCATACATACAACTTTTTTAATCCGAAAACAGGTTTATTGTTCGAACCCACTGACAAAATCAGTGCTTATTTAAATGTAGCTATTGCAAACCGCGAGCCCAACCGCACAACCCTCGTCGATGCAGATCCGGCAAAACCCGAGCCTACATCAGAGCGATTATACAACACAGAGCTTGGTGCTGAAATAAAAGATGAATCATGGCGAATTAAAGCAAATGCCTACCTCATGTACTACAAAGACCAACTTGTGCTGACAGGTAATATCAACGATGTAGGTAGTGCCATTATGGAAAATGTTGACAAAAGCTACAGAACCGGTATTGAACTTATATGGGGAGTAAAACCTTTTGAATGGCTTAACTGGCAGGCAAACATAACTTTGAGCCAAAATAAAGTACTCAACTTTGTAGCCTACACAGACAATTGGGACACCTGGGGACAGGAAATTGAAGAACTGGGAAAAACAGACATTTCTTTCTCCCCTGAGATTGTTGCAAAAAGTCAATTGGGATTCAACCCTGTAAAAAATATCAATATTAGTTTAATAACCCAGTATGTAGGCGAACAATACATCGACAATACCTCAAGCGAGGACCGCAAGCTGGACGACTACCTTGTTAATAATTTAAGGTTTAATTATTCCATTGAAACATCATGGCTAAAGCAGGCAGCTGTTTATTTACAAGTAAACAACTTGCTTAACGAAGAATACATCACCAATGCATGGATTTACCCATTCTATTCGGGTGGTGAAATCAACTATCTGGATGGTTATTATCCACAAGCAGGAATAAATTTTATGGCAGGTATTAACCTGAAATTTTAAAAATAGCAAAAGGTCGGGAATACCCGGCCTTTTTTATTTTACCTACAAACGATTAAAGACTTATCCTAAAACCACCAAAAATTCGCAATGGATTCTGGGGTGCTCCTCCGGCAAACTCCACAGCTGCCGACCCGGCACCCAAACTTTCAGGTGCTGCACCAATATTGATATTGCGGTACCGCTGGTCTAATAAATTCGAGCCCTTTATAAACAAAGTAAATCTCCTGGTTAACCCATATTGCACATTTGCATTCAACAGCACAAATCCGTCTATTGTCTGATACTCACTTGCATCCGCTGCTTGAACACTGGCAGCATTTATTGCACGCTGATCAGACATCCATATTAATGCCGGGGAAACTGTTAAGTTACCCCACTTAATAGTTCCTCTGAATTTTACCGTATGATTTGAGATGCCCGGCAAATTCCGCTCTTTTAAAGGACCCGATTCATCAATATCTGTGAACCCTTCAATATAGCTATAAATCAATGAGGTCCTGAGTTGCATGTCAGAATTCAAACTTTTTTTATAATCAACAATCAAGCTCCCACCATAAATTGTTGACTCACCTAAATTGTCGTTTACCTGTATAGCATCAATATAATAATCTGTGCCCGGGTACAAATGATCAGGATACAATGACTCTACCGTTTCATTATTTACCACAGGACTTATAAGACCGGAAACAAGAGAAGTATAAGCTGTGGTGCGTATACTCATTTCTTCGCCAAAATATTTCTGAAAACTGATTTCAAAAGTTTGAACTTTCTGCGGATTAAGCTCTTCGTTGGGGAGTTGCATAAATTCAGCATAATAGGTACTCGAATCATTAGTGGGCATTAAGGTACCATACCGATCATACATATATTGCGGCGAAGGGGCTAAATAAGCGGTTCCAAAAAGGGTTTTTATTGTAAAATCCTTTCTTTCTTCATATACCAAACCCAACCTTGGGTTTATGGTCGTGCCATACCGATCATCATTATCAATTCTGGCACCTGCCGTTAAAGTTAAAGGCAAACGAAACTTGTAATAAACCTGCAGTAAACCGCCTATATTATTGTAATCAGTGCGGATTAAATTAGCAGGAATACCTTCAGGCAACAGAAAATCATATTGGGAATTCACAATCACACCGCCCGGATCACTCCCAAAAACGGGGTAATCCAAATTATTACTGCGTGGCATGGAAACATAATGAGCAAAGGACACTCCCCCGGTTACCTTAATAGCATCAGAAATATCATAACTGATTAATTGTTCTGCTTTAGTCATCCATCCATAAGCAAAAAGGTAGGCCGGTTCCATATTGGAATATAAATTCCGGAAATTACTTCGGCTATTTAAATCATAGCGGCTGTATGTAAGGTCAGACATAGACTTAAATTTACCAATCTGTTTTTCATATGATAAATTCAGCATATTTACATAATGTCCAAAAAACTGCTCATGATTGTAGACTGCATTATGAGGCGAATTGGCCATTGTGGATGGATTTCTTCCATAGTTCCCGAAATAATTAATTTCTATATCCTTAAAATTAACACCAGCATATAAACCATATGCCATCAAAGCATGTGATTTATGAGGTTCTACTGAGGTTTCCGGTGTGATTGGGCCTTGTATTGTATTGAAGGTCCCTGTTTCTAACTCTTCATCCATACCCTGATATAAATCAGGATAAAAGTTAGCCAGGTCAGGCTGTTCGTCATAAAAAAATTGTCCCCCTATGGAAAAAGTTAAATCCTCACCCAACTGGTCGTGTGTATAAAAATTACCATTAACCATATTGTCCATACCACCTTCAACAGTAATTCTGTTCGCCGCTTCACTATTTTTGTCATCAGTAATAATATTAATAACACCTGAAAAAGCATCGGCTCCGTATAACGCTGAAGCCGGACCATAAATTATCTCAACTTGTTTGGCAAAATGTACCGGATAATTCTCCATTATTGAAATCAGGTCGTTAGTAGGAGGACTAATTTTCACACCATTCAACAAAATCTGGAATTTATCCATATACCTGATACCACGAATAGTAACATCATTCATCCATCTCGGGTCTACACCATAATCTACTTTTACATCAGGCATATCATAAAGCACATCAAGCAGCGATCGATAACCTCTGTCAATAATTTGCTGCCTGGTAATAACTTCAACTGTGGCAGGAGCTGTTACAGAACTTTGTCCATGGGTTCTGGCTGCTCCATAGACTTTTATATTCGTTAATTCTTCCAACGACAAAGCAGAAAACTCTTCAAGGGTCAGTGAGTCTATATCTTCCTGGGCAAGAAGGGTACAAGGAACAAACAAAAGAAATATTAGTAAATATCTTTTTTGCATATGGTGGTCTTTAGTTGGGTAATAAAAAATGCATAACCAAAAAACTTTGCCATTTCAAGTTACAAAAAAAATGATGATTTACGGATATAAAAAAAGCCGGCTGCAAACACAACCGGCATAAATACGAATGTAAATATTCTTATTCCTGAGGAATTTCAGGAAAGCTATCTTTATTGTACTCACCTGCTTCGAGCTTAGTGCGGCAAGCTTCAAAAGCTTTCAGGGTAACTTCCACATCCTCCAGTGTATGCTTTGCAGTAGGTATTAATCTCAGTAATATTTCTCCTTTAGGTATTACCGGATAAATCACCACTGAACAAAATATGTTGTGATTTTCGCGTAAATCCATAACAAGGCTTGTGGCTTCGATAATGCCTCCGTGCATCATTACGGGCGTAACGGGCGAACCAGTAACACCAATATCAAACCCACGTTCCTTTAATCCACCTTGAAGAGCTTTAGCAACCTTCCATAGGTTTTCTCTTAACTCTGGTTTATTTTTTAGTAACTCCAAACGTTTCAGTGCTCCTATAGTCATCGGCATTGGCAAAGATTTGGCAAATGTTTGTGAACGCATGTTATAGCGAAGATAACCCACAACATCAGCATCGCTGGCAACAAAGGCACCAATACCTGCCATTGATTTTGCAAATGTTGAAAAATAAACATCAATCTCATCTTGTACACCAAAATGCTCACCTGCACCTGCACCTGTTTTGCCCATAGTCCCAAAACCATGCGCATCATCTACTACCAGGCGAAAATCAAAATCTTTTTTCATGGCCACAATCTCGTCAAGTTTACCAAGATCGCCGGCCATTCCAAATACCCCCTCAGTAATTAAGATAATGCCACCATTATTTTCTTCCGCGCGTTTTGTGGCAAACTGTAGCATCTTGCGGCAACGAGCCATATCGTTGTGAGGAAAAACAAAGCTCTTTCCGCCCTTGGCTTTGTGCAAAAACACACCGTCCATAATGCAGGCATGCGATTCTGAATCGTACACAATCACATCATTTCTGCCAGAAAGGGCATCGATAATGGATACCATACCCTGATAACCATAGTTTAGTAAAAAAGCATCGGGTTTTCCGACAAACTCGGCCAGGTTATGCTCTAATTCTTCATGTTTCTTCGTTTGACCACTCATCATGCGCGCACCCATGGGATAAGCCATGCCATAATCTTTTGCTGCTTGTGCATCTGCTTCTCTTACCTCAGGGTGGTTGGCAAGTCCTATATAGTTATTCAAACTCCAGGTGAGGACATCTTTTCCCTGAAACTTCATGTGAGGATCAATGTCGCCCTCAAGTTTTGGAAAAGAGAAATAACCGTGGCCTGCCTTTTGATACTGTCCAAGGGGACCGGGATTTTCTTTTATTTTTTCAAATATATCAATCATAACAGGATGATATTAAATTAAAATTTATCGCGCAAAGTTACTTTTTTAATTGATTTTTCCCAAGAATTCCAATTCAGGGTACAGGGCAAACGCATTTAAATTTTTAATACTTTTTGTCTAAAGTCAGGGTTTAAGGCAGCTAATAATCTTTTATTCTTTTTACTTGCTTTAACAGATTTCTCTGTATTTAATAGAGATAGAGCAATT